>NZ_JBELDZ010000026.1:0-31349 GCF_042094015.1 Aurantibacter sp.
GCTATTTTCTACAACATCTGAAACATTATTAAAAGAGCATAGGTTGCTTTTTAAAGAGGTTTTTAAATGTAATGTATATGATCAGTATGCGTCTTCGGAAGGAGCGCCTTTTATTACAGAATGTTTGGAAGGAAATCTTCATTATAATATTGATACCGGTATAATTGAAACAGATGAAATGAATAATATGATTGTAACATCTTTTACAACTCATGGAACACCATTATTAAGATATAATATTGAAGACGTTGTTTATTTCAAAAAGGGCAAATGTAATTGTGGATTAGCGCATCCTTTAGTTAAAGCTATAGAAGGAAGAAAGGTAGATTTTTTATATACTAGTCAAAAAGAGAAAGTAAGTTTAAGTCACTTAGCAGATGTAATTAAAGGTAATCCAAATAGTATTATAAAAATGCAATTTATTCAGAATGATTATAACTCTATTAATGTTAAAATGGTTATTGATAAAGAGCTATTTGTAGACAAACATGAAGAATTGATTTTGAAAGAACTTAAATATAGATTTGATAAAAACATGATTTTTAACATTGTTAAAGTTGACGATATTGAGAGAGAAAAAAGTGGTAAATACTCTTTAATTAAAAATAATATAAATAGATAATATGTTTTTAAGAAAAATTAGAAATATTTTAATCACTGTAATTTTAAATGTGTATTACAAATTAAGAGGAATTAATTTAGGTAGAAGAGTTTTATTTAAAAAGTGCCCTATAATTTTAAAACATAAAAAAGCTAACATAACACTTCATACCAATGTTATGCTAAATTCAGATAATTATGGTTATCATATAAATATGCATTCTTCCTGTAAGTTGATTGCAGATAGGCCAAGAGCTCAAATAATTATAGGAAAAAACACTAGAGTTCATGGAACTTGTATTCATGCATTTAATAAAATAACAATTGGAGAGAATTGTCTAATTGCTGCAAATACTCAAATTATAGATGGTAATGGACATGAATTGTCTTTTCCAGACGTAGAAAATAGAATTAATACACATGATAAAGGGAAAGAAATAACAATTGGTAATAATGTTTGGGTTGGAGCTAATTGTTTTATTTTACCAGGAGTAACTATAGGAGACGGAAGTATTGTTTCCGCAAACAGTGTAGTTGTTAAGGATGTATTACCAATGTCAATTTATGGTGGTAACCCAGCAAAATTAATAAAACAAATGGTTTAGAATTTGTCTATGAAGATAAAAAATGATATTTGGTTTAATAAAATAAATTATCAATTCTTAAAAAGAATACTAATAATATATCATTTATTGTTTTTTTTAATAGCATATTACAACATTGCCTTTAATTCAAGAACTAGTGATGGAGAAAATTTTATTAGATTAGCATTAAACACAGAAAATTGGTGGTCTTTATTTGGTTTTGGCACCAAATTTATGGCGTTTTTAATTTACCCCTTAGTAAAAATAGGCTTTAATTATTTCTTGTTAGCTCTGCTTAGTTCTTTAATAAGTTTAAAAGGCTTTTTAATTTATTTAGACCTTCAGAAAAACGCTTTATATAAAAATAAGTTAAGTATACTGGTTTTATCTTCATTTTGGTTGTTTTTGCCATCTATTCATTATTGGACTTCTCTTTTAGGGAAAGATGCTATAATTTTTCTATTAATGGCAATGATTTTGAAGGCAATAAAGTTAAATAACTTTAAGTCACCTTGGATTTATATTTTATTACTACTAGCTTTTTTTATAAGACCATACAGTGTGTTTATACTAATAGCATCTGCATTAATAATCTTGGTTTTTTTCACGCATAAATCTATTAAAATAAAGCTATGTTCTGTTGGAATATTTTTACTTTTAGGAGCCTTATCTTTACCAGTACTTATTAAAAAATTTTTAAAAATTAAAGAGTACGATGGTATTCAAGATTTAATATTTAAATTCTTTGAGACTATTCAAAACTTCAACTCATCAAATGGATCTCATTTTTTTGATATTTTTAAGACATCGTATCTAGAAAAATTAACTATACTATTAATAAGACCATTGTTTTTTGATGCTAGTTCATTTTTTAGTCATATTGCTTCATTTCAAAATAGTATAATACTTATAATACTAATATATTATTTATATCTGTTTTTATTTAAAAGAAAGCGATTAACTAAATTAAGTTATAAATTTGCATTATTAACAATGCTTTTGTTTTGGATAATTATTAGTACATATATTTTTAATTTAGGCCAAGCAAGTAGAATGAGAGTAATGATATTGCCTTACTTATTTTATGCCTTATCAGGTTTATTAATAGCAAATCAAAAAGAGACTATAACCTAAGAGTAAACATTTGAAAAAGAAAATAATTAGAATCACTACTATATCAAGATCTTTAAATAAACTACTTGGAACACAGATAGATTATATAAAGAATTTCTATGATTTAACTTTAGTCTCTCAAAATGATGAAAATGGTTTAGTAGAAATTGGTAAAAAGAAGAATCTGCCGATTTTTGAATTAAATTTAACTAGAAAAATAACGCCTATTAAAGATTTAAATGCATTAATAAAGTTAATAAAGTTTTTAAAAACTACAAAACCCGAAATTGTTCATACGCATACTCCAAAGGCAGGATTAATTGGAATGATGGCAGCTAAAATAGCTGGAGTAAAAAACAGAATGCATACGGTTGCAGGAATGCCTCTTTTAGAAGCCAACGGGTTTAAACTTAAACTCTTAATATGGATAGAACGCTTAACTTATGCTTGCGCTAATAAAGTTTATTTTAATTCTAAAGGATTAATGCAAATAGTATTAGATAAAAAAATCTCCAGATCTAAGAGGAAATTTAAAGTTATTGGTAATGGAAGTACTAATGGAGTAAACACAGAGTTTTTTTCTTCTAAACATTTTTCACAAAAAGAAATAGAGACACTAAAAAAGGAAAACAATATAAAATCAACAGATAAAGTTTTTTTATTTGTGGGTAGAATTGTTAAAGACAAAGGTGTAAATGAGCTAGTTTCTGCCTTTAAAAAATTAACAAAAGAAATAGAAGATGTTAAATTAGTAATTTTAGGAAGATTTGAACAAGATTTAAACCCAGTAACAGTAAATACTACTAAAGAAATTGAGAACAATCCAAATATTTTATTTTTAGGATACAGAGATGATGTAAGACCTTATTTTGTTTTGTCCGATATGTTTGTGTTCCCAAGTTATAGAGAAGGTTTTCCAAATGTGGTTATGCAAGCAGGAGCAATGGGTTTACCCAGCATAGTTTCTAACATTAATGGAAGTAATGAAATTATTACGAATAATATTAATGGAACAATTGTTAAAGTAAAAGATGAGTCTGAGTTATTTATAGCGATGAAAGATTGGTGCGATAATCCTGAAAAAGTTAATGCTATGACTACAAATGCAAGATCTATTATAATAGAAAAATACGATCAACAATTTGTAGCAGAGCAAGTATTAAAAGAATATAATTCATTATAATGTATAAGTTTTTTTTTAAAAGAGTAATAGACGTACTTCTAGCACTTATAGGTTTTTTAGTGTTATTACCTGTGTTTTTTATGGTAACAGTAGCTTTGTTTTTAGCTAACAATGGCTCTGTTTTTTTCTTTCAGAAAAGACCAGGAAAGAACGAGAAGGTCTTTAACATCATTAAGTTTAAAAGTATGAATGATAAAAAGGACAAAGAAGGAAATTTATTACCAAACGAGGCAAGGCTAACAAAATCTGGAAAATTTATTAGAAAAACATCTTTAGATGAAATCCCTCAGCTTCTTAATGTAATAAAAGGTGACATGAGTCTTGTTGGGCCTAGACCTTTAAAAGTAGAGTATTTAGAGTTTTATACAGAAGAACAAAAGAAACGCCATAATATAAAACCAGGAATAACAGGTTGGGCTCAAGTTAATGGACGTAACGCTATTTCTCACACAAAAAAATACGAATTAGATGTTTGGTATGTTAACAATGTATCTTTTATATTAGATATAAAAATATATTATTTGACAGTTTTAAAAGTTCTTAGAAGAGATGGTATAGGGGAAAAAGGTATAGAGATAAATTCACCTTTTAATGGATCAAATTAAATCTTTCATGGCAGAAAAACTTACTAAAACGTATCAAAAATCTGAAATATTTGAAGAGGTTTTAATCTCTTTAAATAAACAGCTAAATAGTTCTCAAAAAGAGTTGTATAAAGATAATTTAGAAGATCAAACAACGATTCATATAATTGGATCACCTAGATCTGGGACAACAGTTTTGTCGCAACTAATATTATCTAATATTAATGTTGGGTATATAAATAATTTTATTGCAACGTTTTGGAATGCACCAATTTATGGAATTCACCTATCTAAAAAATTATTAGGAGATAATTATCAATCAGATTTGAAATCTAATTTTGGCAGAACAACAAATTTACAAGAACCACATGAGTTTGGGTATTTTTGGAAACATCAATTAAACTATAAAGAACATTTACAACAAACATATAACAAGGAACATAAAATAGACTGGCTTAATTTACGCAACATTTTAAATCAAATGTGTTTTGCGTATCAAAAACCAATTCTTTTTAAATCTTTTTTATATGGTTTTCATATTAAAAAAGCTGTTCAAGAAATGCCAAAAACTCTTTTTATTTATTTAGAAAGAGATATATACCAAAACGCTTATTCTATATTAAAACTTAGAAAGAAAATGTTTGGAGACGAAACAGTTTGGGCTTCAATGAAACCAGAACAGTACTCTTTTTTAAAGAATGAAAATATTTATAGGCAAATTATGGGTCAAGTATTGTTTTTAAACAACGAGTATAAAAAGCAATTAAAAGCAATCCCTGAAGAAAATAAAATCAGCATTAACTACACTAATCTTTGTGAAAATGTTGAAGGAAGTATTAACGAAATTTTTAAAAAAATCAATAACTTTACTGCTGTTGAGTTAGATTATAAAGCCAATAATTTAGTTAAAGAAAATAATGCTGTAATCCCAGAAAACATTCGTTTAGGATTGGAGGAAGCAGAAAAATGGTTACTATCAACTTTTCCAGAATTAAATAAATAGTATGTTTGAGGTTTTAAAAATTGAAGATGAAAAACAATGGAGATTTTTGGTGGATCAATGCCAAGAATTTGATTTTTATCATACTTGGGATTACCACAGATTAAGTAAAGAAAACAAAGAAGGAGAACCAGAATTAATAGTCTATAAGGAAGAAGAAGCACTAATCCTATTGCCCCTACTTAAACGAGAAATCCAAAATCCAAAAGGAGCAACCTTTAATTACGACTATACTTCTGCATATGGCTATGTTGGTCCAATATTTAAAGGTGAAATTTCAGAAAAAATAATAGAAAATTTTAAACTAGTTTTTAAAGAGCATTGTATTTCTAATAATATAATCTCTGTATTTTCTAGACTTCACCCTACAATTAGTCAAGGTTTTGTCTTAAAACATATAGGAGAAATAGATTACAATAGTGTAACCATACAAATAGATTTAACACAAACACTTGAAGAACAAAAAAAGCACTATAGAAAATCTAATAAAAGTGAAATTAATAAGCTAAGAAGGAATAGCGAAATTATTTGGTCTGACCATTCTGAAAAAGATATTAATGAATTTGTAGAAATTTATGAAGAAACAATGAAACGAGTAAATGCTCACAAACGTTATTTCTTTGATAAAACATATTATCATAATTTATTTACAAGTAAAGACTATAAGACTCAATTAGTCTTTGTAGAGATGGATGGAATTAGAATTGCTGGAGCATTATTCGTGTTTTGCAAAAATATAATTCAATACCATTTAGCTGGTACAAGAACAGAATTTATGAAAATAACTCCAATGAAGTTATTGTTAGATGAAATTCGTTTATACGGTAACGAAAAAGAATACAATACATTTCACTTAGGAGGCGGACTTTGTAGTTCTCCAGAAGATCCATTATATAGATTTAAAAGAGGGTTTTCTAAAATAGAATGTGAATTTAATACATTTAGATACATAGTTGATAGTGATAAATATAAACAACTCTCTAAAGAATTAATTTCAGATCAAGAAAAGTTAAAAAGTGAATTTTTTCCATTATATAGAGCTTAAATTATGAATACAAAAATTTGGTTGTCATCGCCACATATGGGCGGAAACGAGTTGTCATTTATTAATGAAGCATTTCAAAGTAATTGGATTGCGCCATTAGGACCAAACGTTAATGGGTTTGAAGAAGATATTTCATCATATTTAGAGAAAGATTCTTCTGTAGCTTGTTTAAGTTCTGGAACATCAGCCATTCACTTAGCATTAGTTATGGCAGATGTAACTTTAGGAGATGAGGTTATATGCCAAAGCATGACATTTTCTGCTTCTGCAAATCCAATCATTTATCAAGGAGCTATACCTGTTTTTGTAGATAGTGAAGAAGAAACGTGGAATATGTGTCCTAATCACTTAGAAAATGCAATCAAGGATAGAATTTCAAAAGGGAAAAAACCAAAAGCTATAATTGTAGTTCACTTGTATGGTATGCCTGCAAAAATAGATCAAATAAAAAAAATAGCATTAAATTATAATATTGTATTAATTGAAGATTCAGCAGAAGCATTTGGATCTAGTTATAAAGGTCAAAAATGTGGAACATTTTCAAACTATGGTGTCTTATCATTTAATGGTAATAAAATAATTACCACTTCTGGTGGCGGAGCACTTGTCTGTAATACAAAAGCAGATAAAAATCAAACAGTCTTTTTAGCAACTCAAGCAAGAGATAACGCACCACATTACCAACATAGTCAAATTGGTTATAATTATAGAATGAGCAATATAACAGCAGGAATTGGTCGTGGACAAATGCAAGTTTTAGATAAGCATATTGGTTTAAGGAGAGCCAACAACAGTTTCTATAAATCTATTTTTAAAGATGTAAAAGGAGTAACTGTTTTTACAGAACCAAGCTCAGATTATTACTCTAACCATTGGTTAAGTTGTATTTTGTTTAATGACACTTCAAAAATATCAGCAGAGACATTAAGGTTGGCATTAGAAAAAGAAAATATAGAATCTAGACCTTTATGGAAACCAATGCATTTACAACCTATATTTAGTAAGTATCCGTATTTTGGAGATAAAGTCTCAGAAAATTTATTTTTAAATGGATTGTGCTTGCCTTCTGGTTCTAATTTAACAGATAGTGATAGAGAAAGAATACATAAAACAATAGTATCTGCTTTTAAATAGATTAGACTATAAAGTTTATAAATACACTTTTCCATTAAAAAATAAGATTATAAGCTGTTATCTTTTTATATTGTAATTAAAAATCACAATATTTGTGCTATTAGTACTATAATATGCTATTAGATAAACTTAAGAACGCTTTTATACAAGTTATAGAATCAAGTAGAAAACGAGTTGACTTTCGGACAATGAGTTATTTGCCTAGATGGGCCATTTTGTGCTTTGATACTTCTATAATATTTATAGCATTATTGGTTACTAAAATAATAGTTAGTAGGCTAAGAAATGTTGATTATATTTCTCTAATACCAACATTAGAGGAATGGTCTTTACTTGTTGTTAATGTTTTGTTTTTTATTCTATATAGAACCTATGCAGGTTTAATAAGGCATTCAACATTTATAGATGCTATTAAGTTCTTTTTAGCATCATTATCTACAATTGCATTTAGTTTAGTATGTTATTATATATCATCTTTTGTTTCATCAGAAGAACTTTTTAAAATCTCAAAATTATTTCTTTATGGAGTAATTTCATTTTGTGGCTTGTTTTTGTTTAGAGTTCTTGTAAAACAAGTTTTTGATGTTTATTTTAAGTATTTAAGTGCAGACAAAGTAGTTAATGTATTAGTTTATGGTACAGATGAAAATGCTATAGCTATTGCAAATGCTTTAAAATCTGAAAAACCTACTAGATTTAAAGTATTAGGGTTTATAGATAAGAAAGGTAAAAATAAAAGTAAAGAGATTTTAGGATTACCAATAATCCATATTCAAAAAAATGTTGCTGTTATTCTTCGCGTTTATAAAGCTAATGCAATAATTTTGGCAGATAATACTTTAACAAAAGATGAAAGTATTAATATAATAGATAATTGTATTAATTATAAATTTAAAGTTTTTAGAGCACCATTAATATCAGATATTGAAGAAAATAGCAATCTTTCTAATCAGATTCAAAAAATTCAGATTGAAGACATTTTAGATAGAGAGCCTATTAAATTAGATAATAAACTTGTTGCCAAAGAATTATATAATAAATGTATTATTGTTACAGGCGGAGCAGGTTCTATTGGATCAGAAATTGTAAGGCAAGTATCTAATTACAAGCCATCTAAGTTAATTATATTAGATCAAGCAGAATCTCCTTTGTACAGAATTCAATTAGAGATTGCAAATAATTTCCCTAACTTAAATTTTGAGGCGGTAATTGCAGATGTTAGAGATTTAGAAATATTAGAGAGTATATTTAAGAAATATAAGCCACAAGTTATTTATCACGCAGCAGCTTATAAACATGTTCCTTTAATGGAAAAGTATCCGAATCAAGCAGTAACAACTAATGTTTTTGGCACTAAAAATGTTACAGATTTGGCATTAAAATATGAGGCTGAAAAATTTGTAATGGTTTCTACAGATAAAGCTGTAAACCCTAGTAATGTAATGGGAGCAACTAAACGTGTTGCAGAAATTTATGTGCAAGCATTACAAGAACAAGCAAAAATAAATCCTATTAATAAAACACAATACGTAACAACAAGATTTGGAAACGTACTTGGAAGCAATGGTTCAGTCGTTCCTTTGTTTAAGCGTCAATTAGAAAAAGGTGGACCGCTAACCATAACACATCCAGATATTATAAGATACTTTATGACAATTCCTGAAGCTTGTCAGTTGGTACTAGAAGCTGGAGCAATGGGTAATGGAGGAGAAGTTTTTATTTTTGATATGGGTAAAGCTGTGAAAATTATAGATTTAGCAAAAAAAATAATACTTCTAGCAGGTTATCAGCCATATAAAGATATTGATATTCAGGTAATTGGATTACGACCAGGAGAAAAGCTTTACGAAGAGTTATTAAACGATAAGTCTGAGACACTTCCAACTTACAATGAGAAAATAATGATTGCAACAGTAGAATCATGTGAATACTCTCAAATAACAAAAAACATAGAAGATTTAGAAAAAAATATTCAAGATAAAGATATAGACGCTTTAGTACAGAAAATGAAAAACATTGTACCAGAATTTATAAGTATGAATTCTCAGTACGAAAAAATGGATTAATTTATTTAAAATGAAAATAGCAGTAATTGGTACAGGATACGTTGGTTTAGTTACGGGAACATGTTTAGCCGAAACAGGAAATGATGTACTATGTATAGACATAAATGAAGAAAAAGTAAAGCAAATGCAATCAGGTGTTGTTCCAATCTATGAGCCACACTTAGAAAATTTGTTTGAAAGAAATATTAAAGCCAATCGATTAAAGTTTTCAACTAATTTACAAGAAGGTTTAAACCATGGTGAAATTATATTTTTAGCACTTCCAACACCAGAAGATGAAGACGGTTCTGCAGATTTAAAATACATTTTAGGAGTAGCAGATGATATTGGGAAACTAATAACAGATTACAAGGTTGTAGTAGATAAAAGTACAGTTCCTGTTGGAACATCAGATCGTGTAAAAGAAGCAATTTCAGCAAATGCTAAAGTAGATTTTGATGTGGTTTCTAATCCAGAATTTTTACGTGAAGGTTTTGCAGTAGACGATTTTTTAAAACCTGAACGCATTGTAATTGGCTCTAGTAGTGATAAAGCAACAGCATTGATGCAAAAGTTATACAAACCCTTTGTAAGGTCTGGAAACCCAATAATAGTAATGGACGAAAAATCTGCCGAACTTACTAAATATGCGGCAAATGCTTTTCTAGCAACTAAAATAACCTTTATGAATGAGATTGCTAACTTTTGTGAAAAAGTAGGAGCAGATGTTGATAAGGTTCGTATTGGTATGGGAACAGATTCTCGTATTGGAAAACGATTTTTATTTCCAGGTATTGGTTATGGAGGTTCATGCTTTCCTAAAGATGTAAAAGCACTTCATAAGTCAGGAAAAGATAATAGTTATAATTTTGAAATTTTAGAAGCAGTTGTCAATGTAAATCAAGAACAAAAACTAGCGTTAATCCCAAAAATAAAAGGTTATTTTAATAGTAGTTTAAAAGGGAAGAATATTGCAGTTTGGGGCTTGGCTTTTAAACCAGAAACAGATGATATTCGTGAAGCACCAGCGCTATATACAATTGAAACATTATTAGAACTAGGTGCTAATATTACAGTTTTTGATCCAGAAGCTATGCCAAATGTAAAGCGAAAATTTGGAGACAAAATAAACTATGCTAAAGACATGTATCAACCATTAAAAGATACAGATGCGTTAGTTATTTGTACAGAATGGAGTATTTTTAGAACACCAGACTTTAGTAAAATGAAATCTCTAATGGCAAACAATGTTATTTTTGATGGACGTAATTTATATGATATTACTGATATTAAAAACGAAGGGTTTAATTATTTATCCATAGGAAGATAATGGCAAAACGTATTTTAATTACAGGTGCTGCAGGTTTTTTAGGTTCTCATTTATGTGATCGTTTTATAGCGGAAGGTTATTACGTCATTGCAATGGACAACTATATTACTGGAGATGCTAAAAACTTAGAACATTTAGAATCAAATCCCAATTTCGAATTTATAAAACATGATATTACAGAGTATATTGATTTAAAAGGTGATTTAGATTATATATTACATTTTGCCTCACCAGCAAGTCCTATAGATTATTTAAAAATTCCTATCCAAACACTTAAAGTAGGTTCTTTAGGAACTCATAATTTATTAGGTGTGGCTAAAGCTAAAAACGCAAGAATTTTAATAGCATCTACTTCAGAAATTTATGGAGATCCATTAGTTCATCCGCAAACAGAAGAGTATTATGGAAATGTAAACACAATAGGTCCAAGAGGTGTTTACGATGAAGCGAAACGATTTCAAGAATCTATTACTATGGCGTATAATCGTTTTCATGGTTTAGAAACCCGTATAGTAAGAATTTTTAACACTTATGGGCCAAGAATGCGATTGAACGACGGTAGAGTTATTCCTGCATTTATGGGACAAGCTTTACGTGGTGAAGATTTAACTGTTTTTGGCGATGGTTCTCAAACTCGCTCATTTTGTTATGTTACAGATCAGGTTGAAGGAATCTATAGATTGTTATTAAGTGATTATGAGCTACCAGTAAATATTGGTAATCCTCATGAAATCTCTATAAGTGATTTTGCAGAAGAAATTATTAAATTAACTGGAACAACTCAAAAAGTCATTTATAAAGATTTACCAATTAACGATCCAATGCAGCGTCAACCAAATATTGATAAAGCTAAGGCTATTTTAAATTGGGAACCAAAAGTTGATAGAGAAGAAGGTATGAAAAAAACGTTTACCTATTTTAAGAGCTTAACAAAGGAACAACTTCATAAAAGCGAGCATAAAGATTTTACAAACTATAACAAATAGGCGTTATGGAGTACACAAAAGGACGTTATTCATGGGTTATTAGACCTATTCTAATTGTTTTAGATCTTTTTGTGTTAAATGTATTAGCGTTTTATTTTTTCAATTTTAATACTGAAAAACTTTACTTTTTCCCAACAGATTTTCTGAATAATAAACACATCTTATATATTGGGTATTCATTTTTTTTCTGGTTAATTTCTACAGCATTTTTAAATTTTTATAAAGTCTATCGATATACATCTTTATTAAATATTATTGGTTTAATTGTTAAGCAATTCTTAGTTTATTCTTTTATTTTTTATGCTTTTATTGGTGTTTTTAGAAGTTTAAATATTCAAGCATTTACAACATTTAAGTATTTAGTGAATTCTTTTTTAGTTATAGGACTGTTTAAGTTGTTAAGTTATTATTTACTTAAATACTATCGTAATTATTTACATGGTAATGTTAGAAGAGTTGTTATTATTGGAAAATCTCAAAGTGCAAAAGAATTGCACCAACTTTTTTCTTTAAATAAGAATTTGGGGTACCAAATAAAAGCAACATTTGGAAATAAAGACTTTATTAATAATAAAGGTAGTTTAGAAGATAGTTTTGCTTATGTAGAATCTACAAAAAACATAGATGAGGTATATTGTTCTATAGACGATTTTTCTGAGGTTGAACTAAATAAATTAGTCAAACTAGCAGAAATTAATCATTGTAATATTAAATTTTTACAAGATCAAAAGGAGCAATTCACTAAACGATTAAAAACTGATTTTTATAATTACCTACCTGTTTTATCTATTCAAGAAGTTAGTGTCAATAATGATATTAATAAGATAATTAAGCGTACGTTTGATATTGTTTTTTCAATCTTGATTATTGTTTTTGTAATGTCTTGGCTAACTCCAATTATATTTATTTTAATTAAATTAGAGTCTAAAGGACCACTTTTTTATAAGCATAAACGTAATGGTATTAATTATAAAGAGTTTACGTGTTTTAAGTTCAGATCTTTAAAACAAAATCAAGAAAAAAAAGGAACTTATATTACAGAACATGATAATAGAGTAACAAAACTGGGTAAATTCTTAAGAAGAACTAGTATTGATGAAATGCCTCAGTTTTATAATGTATTAAAAGGAGATATGTCTGTTGTTGGGCCAAGACCACATATGCTATCTTATACAGAAGATTATTCTAAAAAAATTGATAAATATAACTTTATGTTTCGCCATAATGTAAAACCAGGAATTACTGGATTAGCTCAGGTTAAAGGTTACAGAGGTGAAGTTAAAATGAAAGAAGACATTATAAACAGAATTAAGTATGATAATTTTTATATTGAGAATTGGAGCTTAATATTAGATGTTAAAATTGTATTGCAAACTGTTGGTAATTTCTTTAAAGGACAAAAAGAAGCTTATTAATGGAACCATTAGTTTCTATAATTACACCAATGTATAATTCGGAAAACTTTATTTCCGAGAGTATAAATAGTATTCAAAATCAAACATATACTAATTGGGAATTATGGCTTATAGACGATTGTTCTTTAGATGAAACTATCTCAATAGTTGATCAATTTATAAAAAAAGACTCTAGAATTCATTTAATAAAAAACGGCACAAATTCTGGAGCAGCTATATCAAGAAATAAAGGAATAGAAGCTGCGAAAGGAAATTATATAGCTTTTTTAGATGCAGATGATTTGTGGTTACCTCAAAAATTAGAAAAACAAGTTGGTACTTTAAACTCTGGAAGGGCAGATGTTTGTTTTTCTAGCTATGAGCAAATTAATGAATCAGGAACCCCTTTGTATATTAAAGTAGAAGCTTTGTCGACCTTGACTTACAAAAAGCTTTTAAAGAGTAATTATGTGGGTAACTTAACAGGAATGTATAACGCTTCAGTTTTGGGTAAAATTAAATCGCCTAATCTACGTAAACGCCAAGATTGGCTTATATGGCTAAAAGCTATAGAAACATCTGGAAAACCTGCAATTGGAATTCAAGAAACGTTAGCAATGTATAGGGTTAGAGAAAACTCAATGTCGGCTAATAAGTTTAACTTAGTAAAATACAATTATTGGGTTTATAAAAAAGGTTTAGGTTATTCTACACTTCAGTCACTATTTAAAATGATTATTTTTCTAAAAGAGCATTTTCTTATTAAATCTAAACAAAATAAGACTTTAAATTAAAGAAGTAAATTGCTTTAGCTTTCCGCTTTTTTCACGTTTTAGTGTATTGACCTTGTTGAAATTAAGAATTAGATTTGGCTCAAGATAATTTGAAACAGCATCATTAACTTTATTTATTTCAATTGGTGTTAATTCCTTGTCACTTACATAGTAAACTTCAAACGCATCAAGTTTAGTTTGTTTAATAATAAATTCCTTTACATTAGAACTTTTATCCATTACGCTTTTAGTGATGTAATAAAATGTTAATCCTGCTGCTTTTTTCCCACTTGGTAAACTAATCAAATCACTAGTTCTTCCTAATAATCGTTTTAAAATAGGGTTTTTAGGCGTGCTATTTTTGTCTAAAACACCAATATCTCCAAGTTCATACCTAATTATGGGATGTGCCTTATTGTAAAAAGAGGTAATCACTATTTTCCCTTCTTCTCCATAAGGCAAAGGTTTGTTGTTATGGTCTAGTATTTCAATAAGAAGGTTTTCACTATTAACTTGCCATTCGTTAGATGTATTTTTAAAAGCGATTAAGCCAACTTCGGCTGCGCCATATTCATTTATAATAGGTAAGTTAAATTGTTTTTTTAATAATATTTTATCGGAATCGTAAAGCATTTCAGAAGTTACAATACAACATTTCAAGGTTGGGCAAATATCTTTTAAAATAATATTTTCTTGCTCAAGATATTTAGCAAACTGGACAATTGCACTTGTGTAACCATTAATGTATTCGAATTTTTGATGCTTAAATAAAGTTGTGTTTTTAGACATTTCATCTGCACTTAAATCAAATACAGAAAATCGATATCTATGTCCTAGCCAATCTTTAAAGCGTTCTTTATAATATCCGATTTTGTTTAGAGGAATCCCATAAAAACGAGCTTGGTAAGAATGATCTAAATTTATATTGTACCAACTGTATCGGTCTATAAATTCGATCCACGTTAAGGCATGGCAATATTTGTCCTTAGCAAAAACAAATGGATTTCCAGAAGAACCAGAGGTTTTATTAGTATAACTGTTTTTTTTAGAATAGCCATTAGATAAACGATTCTCTAAAGGTTGCTGAAAGTCTTTTTTAGTTAAAACAGGTAAATCATTCCAATTAGGAATATTTTCTTTGTTAACTAATTTTTGATAAAATGAATTGTTTTTTAGATGAAAGTTAAGAATACCGTTCTTCTTTAATCTTATATAATCATTATAATTATTAGTGTCAATAGATTTTATAGTATTAAAATCTATTTTAGCTCTCCTCATTGGAAAACCATTAAAACGTAAAGACCAGCTAAATAATTTCACCTTTTAAATATTAGTAAAGTAAAAGTAAATAAATCTTTGCGATATAATTCTTATTTAAAGCTAAAACCCATTATTTTTGTGCTAAAGTTTAAGAATTATACTATGAATATTTTAATTTTAGGATCTGGTGGACGCGAGCATACTTTTGCTTGGAAATTAGCACAAAGTAGTAAGTGTGAAAACCTTTTTGTTGCGCCTGGAAACTCTGGAACTGCAGAAATTGCAACTAATATTCCTATTGGAGTAACAGATTTTAAGGCTATAAAAGAAGTTGTTTTAAGTAATCAAATTTCTATGGTTGTAGTTGGTCCGGAAGATCCTTTAGTACAAGGAATTCATGATTTTTTCTTAAATGATACTGCGCTTAAAAACGTAATTGTAATTGGTCCACAAAAGGCTGCTGCAACTCTTGAAGGTAGTAAAGAATTTGCTAAAGAATTTTTATTTAGACACAATATTCCAACTGCTGCTTATAAAAGTTTTAATACTGGTAATGTTGAAGAAGGTTATAAGTTTTTAGAAACTTTAAAGCCACCATACGTTTTAAAAGCCGATGGTTTAGCTGCCGGAAAAGGTGTTTTAATTCTTAACGATTTAAACGAAGCAAAAGCTGAGCTAAAATCAATGTTAGTAGAAGCTAAGTTTGGTAGTGCAAGTACAAAAGTAGTTATTGAAGAGTTTTTGGACGGAATAGAATTAAGTTGCTTTGTTTTAACCGATGGAGAGAATTATAAAATATTACCAACAGCTAAAGATTATAAACGCATTGGGGAAGGAGATACAGGTTTAAATACTGGTGGAATGGGAGCAGTTTCTCCAGTACCATTTGCAACGCCAGAGTTTTTAAGTAAAATTGAAGAACGCATTGTTAAACCAACAATTAATGGGTTTAAAAAAGACAATTTACCATATGTAGGTTTTGTTTTTATAGGACTTATTAAGGTTGGTGAAGATCCAATGGTTATAGAATATAACGTTAGAATGGGAGATCCAGAAACAGAAGTGGTTTTACCTAGGCTTAAAAACGACTTAGTTGATGTGTTTACAGCTATGGGAGATAAAACTTTAGATAAAATAGATATACAAGTAGATTCTAGAGCAGCAACGACTATTATGTTGGTTTCTGGTGGTTATCCAGAAGCTTACGAAAAAGAAAAAGTAATTACAGGAATAAATACTGTTACTGATTCCATAGTGTTTCATGCAGGCGCACAATTAAAAGAAAATCAAATAATTACTTCTGGCGGACGCGTTATGGCTATTACAAGTTATGGAGACACGCATAAAGAAGCCATAAAAAAATCTTACCAAAGTATTAGTAAACTAAACTTTGATAAGATGAATTATAGAACAGATATAGGTTTTGATTTATAATCCAAACCTATATTAATTTTATTAAAGAAAAGAGTGAGAAGTGACAGATTTGTCTTCTTCTCCGTTAGTATGGTGACTTTTTAATTGTAACATCCAATATATAAATGCAACCATTCCTACTGTTATAAACAAGAAAGAAACTAAATTGGCACTCCACCAGCTTTCTAACTCTAAAGCTCTTAAAGCATCTAAAGGTGCAAATAAAACATTAACAAATAATTCTTGTATTGCTTCAAATAAATCTTTCATTGGGTTTTATTTTATAAATTTACAAGACTAAATATAGTCTTTAAAAACAAAAATACAAAAACAGCTAATGATTACAAGCTTTTTTAATAAATCTAAGCCAAATAATTACGTAATTATTTTTTTACTCGCACTTTTAGGGTTTGTTATTGCCGTATTTAAATACAACACTTTGCCGTTTAATCTTTTTAATGTCTTAAAATTAACATTTAATTTTGGATTAACTTGCGTATCAATTTTTACCTTAAATTTTATTGTAAAACGTAATAGTTTAACCAAAGAGAATACTTACGCTGTTTTAGTGTATTGTTTTGCTTTATTGCTTTTACCTCAAACATTTTTAAATGTTAAAATAATTATTAGTAATTTATTTATTATACTGGCCTTAAGACGCTTGTTAAGTTTGTCTTCAAAAAAAAACACTATTAAAAAATTATTTGATTTTGGTGTTTTAATTACTATTGCTGCGCTTTTTAACAGCTGGGCAATTAGTGGTTTTATATTTGTTTTTTTTGCATTGATTTATTATCCAGAGAAGCGATTTAATTATTGGATAATTCCATTTTTAGGAGTTTTAGCGGTAAGTATAATTGTTTATTCTGTTTACTTGTATTTTCCTGATAGATTTTCTGATGTTAATTTAATTTTTTATTATAAATGGTTAACAATTACAACGTTTAATTGGCCAATAAATTTAGCTAATGTTTTATTGCTTTTGTTTGCTTTTTATGGACTGTTAATCTATTTATCTGGGATTAAAAATAAAAAACGAATTAAACAATCCGCTTTTTACTTAGTTACTTTTGCGTTTTTGGTGCTAATTTTCATAA
The DNA here is from genome assembly GCF_042094015.1 of Aurantibacter sp. Classification (NCBI taxonomy): domain Bacteria; kingdom Pseudomonadati; phylum Bacteroidota; class Flavobacteriia; order Flavobacteriales; family Flavobacteriaceae; genus Aurantibacter; species Aurantibacter sp. Next base: position 17,542 of record NZ_JBELDZ010000026.1, read on the forward strand.
GCATTGTTCAACCTATAAAAACCGTGTCAGAGCTTTTATTTGTTTTTATGCCTTTAGCTATAATAGGCGCAAATGCTTTAGAAAACCAAACTTTAAAATTAATAAACGAGATATTTTTATTAGTTTGTATAATGTGTATAGCTTTAATTACTTTTATATAAATTAAAAAGGCAACCTAAGGCTGCCTTTTCTTTTTGATGTATTACAAAGTAATTAGTTTTAGAATAACCAACTTAAAAACCTACACTAAAATTTGTAACTGAAACCAGTATATACACCAATGATATAAGGATTAAAATTTCCAGATGTATTTGAAAACCCATTAATTTGATACTTAAAAGTTGGTTCAAAATTATAGACAAAAGACTTACTAAAACTATAGTTTAAACCTATTCCTAAATTAGTACTAAAACTTAAATTGTTAATATTGTTTGCTTTACCTAATTCAGTATTATTATCTTCAAATTCCGATACAACTTGGTTGTCACTTAGAATAAAACTACTAAAACCACCAATAATATTTACTCCAAATTTATTTTTACTTAATCGATATTCTAATTCAAGTGGAACTTCAATATATTGAATTCTCTGGCTTAAAGCAGCATTAAAGTTATCGTTTAGTGTTGAGTTAATTTGCTGAGACGCTAGATTAGTTGAGCTAATTACAGAAATACCTTGTGTATTTATTTGGTTAGAGAATGTAATGTTTCTTAATGGGTTTTCGTTTGGCGTATTACTTACACTTTCAAATACAAAAACATCATCTGTATCATAGCTTAAATTAAGTTGATGTATTCCTGTTCTAATTTTTAAATTTTTATTTAATGCGTATCCAACTGTAATACCATAACTAGTATTTGTTTCTCCAGATTTTTTGTTGTTTACAAATTGATCATGAAATTGAGAACCTGTTCCAAAAGAATTATAATATACAGGTGCTATATTTGGTGAGATTGCCCAACGCTTTCCAATAGCTTCTTTTTCTAATAATTTTTCATTTTCTGCAATTGCCGCTTCAATAGATTTAGTGTCTTTTAAATCTAATAAACTAGCAAAAATAGAGTCTGTTTTAATGTCTGCTAAGGGTTGGATTTCTGAATTTAAAAATAAATTTTCACTAAAACTATTGGTATTACTTACGCTATATTTTGAAGTGTAATTACTATCTTCTATAGAATTTTTATGATTAGAGGTAGTTCCAATAGTTTTGTTTGAATTAGTTGTTGCTACATTATAATTATTTGGATTGTTTTTAATGGCAGAGTTAATTTTATCAGGACTTAACAAACCGTTATTTTTTTCTTTATTAGTTCCTATAGAACTACTATTTTTATTAGTAGAAACTACGGTTGAATTTGTTTGTGTTTTATTTGTAGCGCCTTTATTTTTAATTCCTGTAAAATTATCTTTATAGTTTTTACTAACCTTATTTGTATTAGCGTTAACTAAATTATTGACTTCATTTTGAACGTTATTTCCATTAGTCTCATCTATAGAGTTTGAAGACTGCTTTTTTAAAGTTATCACATTAGCTATATCTTGATTAGGCTTTGTTGTTAAAGCATTATAGTCTTCTTTATTAAACTTATTATTAACAATTGATTGGTTAACTGAATTCTTGTTGGCATTATTGACAATGGTGTTAGAAGAGTTTAAATCTGTGTTACTTTCTGGACTGTTACTAATCTCGGAATAAGAATTATTTTCTAAGATGTTATTTTTATTTGAATCGTTTTCATTTAATATTTTTCCGTTTGATTCAATTTTAGAATTGTTTTTTTGATCTATATCAGATGAAACAACGCTTACTTCTTCATTACTATTAAAAAACACATAACCAACAGATATAAATAAAAATAGCACTGCCGCAATAGAACCTAATTTAAGCCATGATGGAAACGAACTACTTGTAGTTTGATTACTGACAAGTTGTTTTTCTATATTAGCCCAAACTTCTGGGTTTGGTGTCTCGTTAAAATCTTTAAACTTTTCTTGAAAAAGTCTATCTATATGTTTTTTATCACTCATGTTAAATGCTATGAGATTTTAAGGTTGATTTATAATTTAAAACTAAATCTTTTAACAAAGCTCTTGCTCTTGCTAAATTAGATTTAGAAGTTCCATCGCTAATTTCTAACAACTTTCCAATTTCTTTATGCGAATAACCATCTAGTACATAAAGATTAAAAACCAAACGATATCGGTTTGGTAATTTCTGTATGCATTCTAATAGAAATTGCAAAGGTATATTTTCTTCATCTTCATCATCTATAGTTACATCTGTATCTTCTAAATGATCTTCGTTTACTATCTGAAACGTTTTATCTTTACGGTAACGTTGTAAAGTCGTGTTTATAGTTATTCTTTTTAACCAACCTTCAAAAGAGCCTTTATCTTTATATTGGTTTATTTTCCCAAAAACAGTAATAAAAGCATCTTGTAAATTATCTTGAGCTTCAGCATAATTCCGTGAATACTTTAAGCAAATAGAAAACAATGTACTCGAAAAGAGTTTATAAAGTTCGCTTTGTGCTTTAGTATCATTTTTTTTACAGCGTATTATGAGTTGCTCTAAACCCAAATTGTTTTGGTTTTAATAAAAATTAGTCAATAGCTTCTACTTCGTAAATTAAATATTCATCTTCACCGTCATCATTCTTTCCTTGCCAAAATTTAAAGGTATACATGCCAGCTTCAGTTGCATTAAACCTAAAAGAAGCTTCTGTTTCTGCTTCTAGAGCTGTGCAATTGTTATTACTAGCAAAATAAGTGCTTACAATTGCAACTGTACGCTCATGTTCATTTTTTACATAATAAATATCATTATATGCATGGCAATTTGTAGGTCTTAAATAGGTTAAGAAAACATCTTCTGCAACACCAACAGTTACACTTTGTGGCATTTGAGCTGTTTCTATAGGTAATAATTCTTGATAATCTTGTATAGAATCGTCGTTAAGACTACAGGAAAGGGCAAAAAAGGCAAATATATATACTATTAATTTTTTCATACATCTTATTCATTTATATACTATAGATGCTTCAATTTATAAAAGGTTGCGTTAATTCCAAAATAAACTTTAAAGTATCTCCTAGTTGATAATAATTAGGTTGTGTTTTAAATAAAAAAATCCCGACTATGTCGGGATTTTAAATTTATTCATTTTCTTCTTTAAGTCTTGATTTTATTTTCTGTTCAAGCTCATCGAATAATTCAGGATTGTCTTTAATAATGGATTTTACAGCATCTCTACCTTGTCCGAGTTTTGTGTCTTCATAACTAAACCAAGAACCAGCTTTTTTAACAATTTCCATTTCAACAGCAACATCTAAAATTTCTCCAACTTTAGAAACACCTTGTCCATACATAATATCAAATTCAGCCATTTTAAATGGTGGAGCTACTTTGTTTTTTACAACTTTAACTCTTGTTTTATTTCCTAAAACCTCACCAGAACTATCTTTTATTTGTGTAGAACGTCTAATATCTAAACGAACTGAAGCATAAAATTTTAATGCATTTCCACCAGTTGTTGTTTCTGGGTTTCCAAACATTACTCCAATTTTTTCACGTAATTGGTTAATAAATATAACGGTACAATTGGTTTTACTAATAGAAGCAGTTAATTTTCTAAGTGCTTGAGACATTAAACGAGCATGAAGTCCCATTTTTGAATCTCCCATTTCACCTTCAATCTCACTTTTTGGTGTTAATGCTGCAACAGAATCTATTACAACAATATCTATAGCGCCAGATCTAATTAAATTATCTGCAATTTCTAAAGCTTGTTCTCCATTATCTGGTTGAGAAATAATTAGGTTATCTATATCTACACCTAAACTTTCTGCATAAAAACGATCAAAAGCGTGTTCTGCATCAATAAAAGCTGCAATTCCTCCAGCTTTTTGAGCTTCTGCAATAGCATGTATAGTTAAAGTGGTTTTACCAGAAGATTCTGGGCCGTAAATTTCTATAACTCTACCTCTTGGATATCCGCCAACGCCTAAAGCAATATCTAAACCTAAAGATCCAGTTGGAATAGCTTCTACATCTACAATAGCTGCATCGCTCATTTTCATTACAGTTCCTTTTCCGTATGCTTTGTCTAATTTATCTAATGTAAGCTGTAGCGCCTTTAGTTTTGCTTCTTTTTCTTTCTCGTTGCTCATAGTTCTCTTTATAATGTGTTGCTAAAATACGATATATTTTATTTTTTTTAATATCACGACGCAACCTTTTTAAAACTTCTGCATCTATTTAACAAATAGGGGAATTATTGCTGTGAAAAAGAAAATTATACTTCCTATTTAAAAAATTATTTCTCACTAATTTATAAGTGTTAATTATGAGATATTTAAATACAATAATACACACAAAAACTTTAGGTGTTTCAGTCTCTATTTTATTAAATAGCAGCTGTAAAGCCGATGGAGGATAACTCGCATTATTTTTTAAACGAAAATTTTAAAAAAATAATCGAGTTAGTCTATTAAAAGTCCTTTGCGAAAGTCGTAAAGGACTTTTTTTTGGTATAATATATAGGTTTTTATATTTCGAATTAAATTCTACCTTTGTAAAAATTTCTTTAACCTTAAAAACATAGTATAGCATGCAACTGTACAACAAATTAAGTGTGAAAGAACGTGCAGCTTTAATTGAAGAAGCTGGAAAAGAACGATTAACCTTATCGTTTTACACGTATGCACACATTTTAAATCCACAACAATTACGAGACGATTTATTTATTAAATGGGACAGTTTAGACGTTTTAGGACGTATTTATATTGCTCAAGAAGGTATAAATGCGCAATTATCTTTACCAGCCGAAAATTTTGAAGCTTTTAAAAACCATTTAGATAGTATTGATTTTTTAAATGGTATCCGATTAAATATTGCGGTAGAGCAAGATAATATGTCTTTTCTAAAACTTAAAGTAAAAGTAAGAGACAAAATTGTTGCAGATGGCTTAAACGATGACACGTTTGATGTAACAGATAAAGGTGTACATCTTTCAGCTAAAGATTTTAACGAGATGTTAGCTAATCCAAACACAGTTTGTGTGGATATGCGTAACCATTACGAAAGTGAAATTGGCCATTTTGATGGCGCAGTAACACCAGACGTAGATACCTTTAGAGAAAGTTTAGATATAATTGAAGCTGACTTACGTGAACATAAAGAAGAAAAAAACCTTTTAATGTATTGTACAGGTGGAATCCGTTGCGAGAAAGCAAGTGCTTATTATAAACATAAAGGATTTAAAAATGTTTACCAATTAGAAGGCGGAATTATAGAATATACCAGACAGGTAAATGCCGATGGTATTGAAAATAAATTTATTGGTAAGAATTTTGTTTTTGACGATCGTAGAGCCGAAAAAATTAGTGATGATGTCATTGCAAAATGCCACCAATGCGGAGATCCATTTGATGTGCATACCAATTGCGCTAACGATGCTTGCCACTTATTATTTTTACAATGTGACACTTGTAAAGAAGAAATGAATAATTGCTGTTCTACAAACTGTAAAGAAATTCACGCATTGCCATTCGAGGAGCAAAAAGAACTTAGAAAAGGTCAATCTAATAGTAATGATATATTTAAAAAAGGGAGAGCAGACCATTTACCTTACAAAAAAGACTTGCGTAACATTTTTGAAGTCTTAAAGACTGATAAAATAAAATAGTAAATGCAAGAACAAAACAAACTCATAGTTTCAGAAAAGAAACGACCATTTTTTCAAATCCTTATTGCGGCGCTTTTGTTTACTGCAGCTTTTGGTTTTTTAGTTTATAGTTTCTTTTATCTTTGGATATAATGTTTCACAAGACCTAAATATAGATTTACTAGACGCTACTAAAAAAGAAAGTGTTTGGGTTGATAAAGAAGAATGGCAACAAAAAATGAATAACTAATTAAAGTCCCAATTTAAAATTGGGACTTTTTTACTCTGCTGAGAATTCTAAAATATCACCAGGTTGGCACTCTAAAACTTTGCAAATAGCTTCTAAGGTAGAAAACCGTATAGCTTTTGCTTTTCCTGTTTTTAAAATGGAAAGATTAGCTGTTGTTATACCAACTTTTTCAGCAAGTTCATAACTTTTCATACCGCGTTTTTCAAGAATAAGATCTAAGTTTATTTCTATTGGCATAAGCTATACAGTTAATTCGTTTTCTTCTTTAGCTTGTTTTGCAACTTTAAATACTTCACTTAAAACCATAAAAAACAATCCAAAACAAAGCATTAATATAAATGGACTTAAACTAAATTCTAATGCCATTTTGCTTTTTGCAAACAAAGGATATAAAAATGATGAGATTCCTGTTAAAATTGCTGCAATTATTAAAGAAATTCCCATTTTATGAAAGCCTTTAAAAACCTGTTCACTAAATATTTTAGTTTTTTGAAATTCTCTCAATACTTTTCTAAATATGAATATGGTGTAAATTATTATAGTAAAACTTATCATTGTTGAAACTAATAAAAGTTTTGTTTTAAAATTATGCTCATCATATAAAACACCTTGTATTCTAATAGGTATGCTGTCAGCTGAATTGTTTGTAAGAACAAAACTTATCATAATAAACATTAAAGGTGTTGTGAATAAAGCTAAAACCCAAAATATGTCTACTATTATTTTTAAAATATTTAATTTTTTCATAATTATATAGTTAATTCATTTTCGGTTTGTAGTTCAATACCTTGTTTATATATTAAGCTAATCACAAACAAAATACTTGCAATAAATAGAAACTCTTTGCTTGACCACATTAAATTAGCATCATAATTTTTTCCTACTAAATAATTGGTATATGTATTACCAATAACAGAAACTAGCCCAATACTAAGAGCTATAGCACTCATTTTAGATATAAGTTTGCTAATAGCTAAATTAAAAGGTTGTTTAAAGTTTACTTTAGAAAAAATAGTAATCACCGCATAAAACAAATAAGCTTTAAGTGTTATTACTAATAGCATAGTAGAGATTAGTAAAACAAAGTGAGTTTGACTAAACTGATAAAGTTCAAATAGATTTAAATCCAGATATAAATTTTTAGCAGCGGCTCCATTTATAAATAAGGTGACAAGAGATGAGATTAGTAAAGCTCCAGCTTTAATGCATGGACCAATAAATATGATCCATGAAAATGTTTTCATTAATTTTAATAGTTTATCTGTTTTCATAATATTTTAATTATCGTTTATCGATAACAAATATACAAAAATTATCGAAAAACAATAATTTTAAGAATTTTAATTTCTATAACTTTAAGTTTGGATACAAAAAGCCCAATTTCAATTAAGAAATTGGGCTTTTAATATTTAAAAACTTAGGTTAGAATTACTTTTTTAAAGCATCTCTAATTTCCATAAGTAATTCTTCTTGAGTTGGTCCTGCTGGTGCAGCTGGAGCTTCTTCTTCTTTCTTTTTAGTTTTGTTGTATGCCTTTACAATAATAAACATTACTAGACCTACTATTAATAAGTTAATAATTGTATCAATCCAAGCACCATATAAAATAGCGTTTTCTGGAGTTGCAACTTTTCCTGTAGCATCTAGAATTGCTTCAGATAAAACAAATTTTTGGTCAGCAACACTAACGCCACCAGTAAACATACCAACAACTGGCATAACAATGTTACTTACAAAACCTTTAACTACAGCTCCAATTGCTCCAGCCATAATTACAGCTACTGCAAACTCAATAACGTTTCCGCCAGTAATAAATTCTTTAAATTCTTTTAACATAATTTTGATTGATTAATTTGTTATTAATAATTTCGAATATACTATTTAAAACTAAATTTTAACATAGTTTTTAACCAAAAACGAAAAGATTTATCGACGTAAAGTTCTTTTTATTCGCTGAGATACACTTGTAATCAATTCATAAGAGATAGAATTTACGTTTTCAGCTAAATCAGTAGCATTGTGTGTTGCATCAAAAACAACAACTTCATCGCCTTCTTGGCAATTAATATCTGTAACATCTATCATAATCATATCCATACACACATTACCAATTATGTATGCTTTTTGTTTATTTACAAATACAAACCCTTTTTGGTTTCCAAAAGCCCTATTAATTCCATCTGCATGGCCAATAGGTAAAGTAGCTGTTTTAGTATTTTTTTTAGCAATAAAAGCACAATTGTAGCCTAAAGAATCTCCTTTTTTCAAACTGTGAATTTGAGAAATACAGGTTTTTAAAGTTGAGATTGGTTTTAGATGTTTATCAATTTCAGAATTGTTTCCAAACCCATATAAACCTATACCAGATCTAACCATATCAAAATGAGCTTCAGGATAATTTAATAAACCTGATGTATTACATAAATGTAAAAACGGTGTATAATCTAATTGATTTTTTAGTTCTTTAGAAACGTTTTTAAATGCTTCAATTTGCTGTAATGTAAATGCGTTTTCATTTTCATCATCGCTTGCAGCTAAATGAGAAAATATAGAAGCTACCTTAATGCTTTTTGTGTCTAGTAAAGTTGATGTAATCTGATTGACTTCATTCACATTAAACCCTAAACGATTTAATCCTGTATTAAACTTAATATGAACAGGATAACTAGTCTGCTTTTCTTGTTCTGAAACTCTTATAAATTCATTTAAAACACGCATAGAGTAAATACTAGGCTCTAAGCAATGTTCAATTAATAATTTAAAATGTATGGGTTGACTATGTAATACTAGAATAGGAGACGTAATTCCTGCTTTTCTTAGCGAAATACCTTCATGCGTATATGCAACAGCAAAATAATCTACGTTTAAAGTTTCTAAATGTTTAGCAACTTCTTCAGCATCACTACCATAAGCAAATGCCTTAACTACTGCTAGTAATTTAGTGTTAGGTTTAAGTTTAGATTTTATAAAGTTGAAATTTTGCGTAACCGCTTTTAAATCTATATCTAAAACCGTTTCGCGAAACTTACTCATTAGGATTTTCTTTATTAAAAAGTGTTTCAGAATCTACAGGAATCGTTTTAATTCTCTCTTTCAAACTTGCTTTGTAATATGCAGCTCTACTTAAAGGTTCGTACTCATTAGTTTCGCCTAGCATAACAATTTTTTCATCATCAGTTTTTCTGTAACTGTATTGTGCTAAATTCCCAGTTCTTGTACAAACCGCATGCACTTTAGTTACATATTCTGCCGTAGCCATTAAATTTGGCATTGGACCAAAAGGATTACCCTTAAAATCCATATCTAATCCAGCAACAATTACACGAATACCTTTGTTGGCTAAATCGTTACAAACACGTACAATTTCGTCATCAAAAAATTGAGCTTCGTCTATACCAACAACATCACATCCATCGGCTAAAATAGGAATGTTAGCCGCTGCAGGAACTGGAGTTGAGCGGATTTCGTTAGAATCATGAGAAACTACCATTTCCTCATCATAACGCGTATCTACAGCAGGTTTAAAAATTTCAACCTTTTGTTTTGCAAATTGCGCACGTTTTAACCTACGAATTAATTCTTCGGTTTTTCCAGAAAACATTGAGCCACATATAACCTCAATCCATCCAAATTGTTCTTTCTGATTTACGGTATTTTCAAGAAACATTTTGTAATTTTAGCACCAAACGAAATATTTTTTCGTTTCTTTAAGTCATCCAAATTTATTAAAAATAGGTCGCTTAATCCCTAATAAATTAAATTTTATATAAAAATTCTGTTATGAAGAAGAAATTAGAATCGGAATTAGTAAGTATAGCACACAGAATACTTAAACTTAAAGGCAAAGAAGATGTATTAAAAATGCATACAGAAGTTGCTGTTTTATATGAAAAATTAACTGTTTTAAAATTTGCTAACGAGAATTTTGAAGCTGATATGCCAACTATAGGAAATGATTCTTCATTTTTCGGAATGTTAGATTCTGCTTTCAACAACACAATAAGCGATAATATTGAGGTTGAAAATAAAACTTACGTTAATGTAGACGAGAATGAAAACGAAGCAATAACAGAACCTTTAATGGAAACTATTAAAGATATGGTTGCGCAAATGCCTGCAGAAACTGCTGAAATAGATAGTATGTTTGAAGAAGTTGTAAAAGCTAAAGCTTACGATCAATCTAAAAACGATTTTGAAGATATTACATCAGATTATAGAGAAACACCAATTTTTGAAGCTGTTAGCGATCAGAATAATGAAAAAAAGTCGTTAAACGACAAGTTAAAGTCTGGCGGATTAAAAATTGGACTAAACGATAAAATAGCCTTTATTAAACATTTGTTTGATGGAAATGCAGATGATTACAATCGTGTATTATCTCAATTAAACACATCTACAAATTTTAATGAAGCTTCTAAATTAGTCCAAAACATGATAAAACCAGATTATAACAATTGGACAGGAAAAGAAGACTACGAAATGCGTTTTATGGAACTTTTAGAAGCTAGGTTTGAGTAATCTAATCTCTTAAAAAGCTTTTATTTAGTTAACTTTCTACTTATAGTTTCTCTAAAAAGTAGTAAATTTGCGCTTCATTTTTAAGTGTTATGATAGACAAACTAAAAGAACTGATTACAGAAGCCGAAAGTTTTAAAGCTCAAACTCAAGATGAGGTTGAAGCATTTAGAATTAAATACTTAGGTAAAAAAGGACTACTTAACGATTATTTTAAAGAGTTTAAAAATGTAGCTAACGATCAGAAAAAAGAGTTTGGACAAGTAATAAATACACTTAAAAAAACAGCTGAAGAAAAAGTAAACACACTTAAAGCTGAGTTTGATAATGCTCCAGATGTAAAAGATATTAATTTAGATGTGTCTCGTCCAGGAGAGCCAATTACTTTAGGAGCAAGACATCCAATTTCTATTGTTAAGAATCAAATTATTGATATATTTTCTAGAATAGGTTTTAATGTAAGTGAAGGACCAGAAGTAGAAGACGATTGGCATAACTTTACCGCATTAAACTTACCAGAACATCATCCGGCAAGAGATATGCAGGATACGTTTTTTATACAAACTAACCCAGATGTTTTATTACGTACGCATACAAGTTCTGTACAGGTACGTTATATGGAAAATAATAAACCACCAATTCGTACTATTTCTCCAGGTAGAGTTTATAGAAACGAAGCAATTTCGGCAAGATCACATTGTTTTTTCCACCAATTAGAAGGCTTATATATAGATAAAGACGTAAGTTTTGCAGACTTAAAACAGACGTTGCAATATTTTACAACAGAGCTTTTTGGAAAATCTAAAATACGTTTAAGACCATCTTATTTTCCGTTTACAGAACCAAGTGCAGAAATAGATGTGTATTGGGGTTTAGAAACAGAAACAGATTATAAAATTACTAAAGGAACTGGTTGGTTAGAAATTGGTGGTTGCGGAATGGTAGATCCTAATGTTTTAACTAATTGCGGTATAGATCCAGAAGAATATTCAGGATTTGCATTTGGTGTTGGAATAGATAGAATTGCTATGTTATTGCACCAAATTGGAGATATTAGATTATTAAGTGAAAATGATGTAAGGTTTTTAGAACAATTTAAATCTGCGTTATAAAAAACGCTAATTTTAATTATGAAAAAAGATATTATAATTCCAGAAGTTAAAGATGTTTACGTTGCTGTAGTAAACGAATACAACGAGATATACAAAACACAAGACTGGAATGCCTACATTATAAACGATAAAGATGTAGATATAGAAATGGTTATTATTGTAACCGATGGTTATTCTGAGAAAAAGATAACTTCTAAGTTTAGAAAAAAACTAGACCTTTTACCTAAAAAGAGTTATGCAAAAATTGAGTTAATGCAAGAGGATTTATTTGCATTAAACAACCAATTTAAAGTCACTTTTTTTGAAGGAAACACAATGTTTGATAAAACATTCTTATTCAGAAAAAACACGATTAACCTTAAGGCTTTGCAGAATATTCCTTTAATGGAAGCTAAAGGTGTTTTGGTGAAGTAAATTTCTTTAAAGACAATCTATTTTTAGAATTCAGTAATTGGTATTCCGTAAACACTTTTTTCAGAAATTGCTTTTGAATAGGATTTTTTATTCAGAGTATCCATTTTTAAAAATTCTGTATCGTTGATTAAAATTCGGATTAGATTGTTTTTCCAATCTATTTTTATATTTTCGTTTGTAATTCCGATTTGTATAGAAAATTCGTTTGCAACTCTTTTTATTAAAGGTGGTTGAAAATCCATTTCAATAAATTCTTTTACTTTTTCATTTGATTCTACTAATGTTCCACGAGAACATAAAAACCCATCAAATTCGATTTGATTTTGAGAATCAAGAAGATATGCCCAAATTGAATGTTGGTCACTATCAATTATCAAGTTACGTTTTTCAGATTCATTAAATACAGTCAGGTAAATTTCAGTTTTCAATTCTGATTCGATTTTGAGACATTATACACAACAACGGATATAAAACTAATCCAACTTATCTGTTAATTTTTTAAATACTTTCTTAGCATCTTTACCTTCGTATAAAACTTGGTAAACAGCATTTATAATTGGCAACTTAGTTTTTTTAATGTTCTTTTCGTTTAATATAAAAGCACTTTTTGTGGCATAGTAACCTTCGGCAACCATACTCATTTCCATTTGAGCAGATTTTACGGTATAACCTTTGCCAATCATATTTCCAAACATTCTATTTCTAGAAAATGTAGAATAACCAGTTACTAATAAATCACCTAAATAAGCAGAGTTATTAATGTTTCGTTTCATTTTATGCATTTTCTTAATAAAACGTTTCATCTCTCTAATTGCATTACTCATTAAAACACTCTGGAAATTATCGCCATAACCTAATCCGTGAGCAATTCCTGCGGCTACTGCATAAATGTTTTTAAGCATTACTGCGTATTCTGTTCCAATAACATCATCGGATACTTTTGTTTTAATATAATTACTTGCTAAAACACTTGCTATAGTTTCGGCTTTGCTTTTGTCTGCGCAAGAAATAGTTAGGTAACTTAAACGTTCTAAAGCCACTTCTTCTGCATGGCAAGGTCCAGCAATTACCCCAATGTTTTCTAGTGGTACATTAAAGTTTTCATTTAAATGATCTCCTAATAATAGCCCTGTTTCTGGTAAAATACCTTTTACGGCACTAACTGTTATTTTATTAGAAATATCTATATCTAATTTTTCTAATTCTGCGTGAATAAATGCCGATGGAATTACAAATATTAATACATCTGCATAAGCTGCCATTTCATTAATATCGTTACTTAATTTTAATTGTTCCATATGGAACTCAACTGCACTTAAGTAATTTGGATTGTGTTGCTCTTTTAATAAATGTTCTTTGGTGTATACACTGCGCATATACCAACCAACTTCATCAAGATTTTCGCAAAGCATTTTTACAATGGCTGTAGCCCAACTTCCAGATCCAAAAACTGCATATTTTAATTGACTCATAGTCGATTTTTCTTCTATTATATATCAAAAATACGTAAAAAAATATGGTTAATAAATATGTTAAGTCATCTAACTTTTAAGCTTTGGCATACCTTTTGAATTTAACTAAGTAATAACTTTAAATTATATACTTATGAAAACTCTAAAATTACTTTCTTTATTACTTGTAATGACTTTGTTTACATCTTGCTATACAGAAGTTATTGTGGACGATTATAATTCAATACCAGTTCATCAAAACAACAACATATCTTTAAATCAATTATTAAACTCTTACGAGCTTTGGTATATAGATTTAAATCAAACTCAAGGTTATGGTTCTATGCCATTTATGGAAATTGCTTTTACTATGAGTTTTAGAAATGGCATTTTATACGCT
>NZ_JBELDZ010000027.1:0-30484 GCF_042094015.1 Aurantibacter sp.
AGGTGTTTGGCTAAGACCGAGATACTATAAACAAGAAAATGAAACCTTGTTTGAGAAAGGATTGAAAATAACGATACAAAATAGACAAGAACGCGAAATAAAAATCACAACACCCAAATATGGACACGATGTTGATATTGCTGAAGGGAAAGAATAAAAATAAAGTGGCTAACAACGGGATATAACAAATAGAAAAACAGCTTATTTGTATTAAATCTACTTTAACCAGTTTATACTTGTTCTGTGTAAATAAAACCATATTCAACTAACTCAAAACAGTTAAAGAAACCTTAAAACCTGAATTAAAAAAAGCGATTCGTTATATTTGATACTTTATCAAATTCTAATTATTCCAGATGACAAAAATATACGCTTCGCTCCTATTTATAATTGGATTCTCGCTGCAATTAACGGCGCAACAGCCAAAAAAACCAAATGCATCAAAAATTCACGAATCTATAAAAAAACTTAATTTTTTAGGCTCTGTCTTATATATAGCGGCTCATCCAGACGATGAAAACACTAGGTTAATTTCTTATTTATCTAATCACGTAAAAGCAAGAACGGCTTATTTATCTTTAACTCGTGGCGATGGCGGCCAAAACTTAATTGGTCCAGAAATTAGAGAATTATTAGGTGTAATTAGAACGCAAGAATTATTAGCAGCAAGACGAACAGATGGCGGAGAACAACGTTTTACGCGTGCTAACGATTTTGGTTACTCAAAACATCCAGACGAAACGTTAGCTATTTGGAATAAAAAAGAAGTATTAAGCGATGTGGTTTTAGCCATAAGACAATTTAAACCAGATGTTATTATTAATCGTTTTGACCATAGAAGTCCAGGAACTACGCACGGACATCATACTACCTCTGCATTATTAAGTTTTGAAGCTTTTGATTTAGCTAGCAATAAAAATGCGTATCCAGAACAAGTTAAAGAATTTGGAACTTGGCAAGTAAAACGTGAATTTTTTAATACGTCTTGGTGGTTTTATGGTAGTAAAGAAAAGTTTAAAGCTGCAGATAAAACCAATTTATTAGACTTTAATGTTGGTACTTATTATCCAAAATTAGGCTTAAGCAATACAGAAATTGCATCTTTAAGTAGAAGCCAGCATAAGTCTCAAGGTTTTGGAAACACAGGAACTCGTGGAAATCAAACCGAATACATAGAATTAATTAAAGGTGATTTACCAAAAGACAAATCCAATATTTTTGATGGTATAAATATCACTTGGACACGCGTAAAAGGCGGAAAAGCCATACAAGATGTTTTATCTAAAGTTGAACGTGATTTTGATTTTGATAAACCTTCTGCTTCAATTTCAGAATTAATAAAAGCGTATCAATTAATTCAAAATTTAGAAAATAAGCATTGGAAAACTCAAAAGATAAAAGAAATTAAAGCTATTATCTACGCGTGTTCTGGTTTATATTTAGAAGCAGTTGCAGATACTAATTATGGAACCCAAAACTCATCTGTTAAAGTAAAAATTGAAGCTATAAATAGAAGTTCATCTTTAATCACTTTAAAAAGTATTGATTTACCTGAAAATATTTCAACAGAAAAAAATATAAACTTGGCAGAAAACGAATCGTTTAAATTTGAAGAACAACTTAATATTTCAGAAAACACGAACAATACAACACCTTATTGGTTAAATAAAAAAGGAACTTTAGGAATGTATAATGTGGAAGACAAAGCATTAATTGGTTTGCCAGAAACACCAAGACATTATAATTATACCTTCAATTTAATTATAGACAATACAGTAATAAGCTATACAAAACCTTTAGTTTATAAAATGAATGATCCTGTAAAAGGCGAAGTTTACAAGCCATTTGAGATTATTCCAGAAGCATCAGTTAAGTTAGACGAAAAAGTGTTTATTTTCAATTCTAATGAAGCTAAAGACATTAAAGTAACTGTAAAATCAGGAAAAAACAATCTTGAAGGAAACTTACAATTAGAAATTCCTACTTCTTGGACTGTTTCTCCAAAATCGTATGAAGTATCAATAGTAAATAAAGGTCAAGAGCAAACGTTCGTTTTCAGCTTAAAACCATTAAATAATGAAAGCGAAGGTTCTATAAAACCGTTATTATCCATTGGGTACAAAAGCTATTCTAAAGAATTAATAGAAGTAGATTATGAGCATATTCCTTACCAAACTATTTTATTACCTTCAGAAAGTAGAGTGGTTAAATTAAATATTAAAAAACGAGGTAAAAATGTAGCTTATATTGAAGGTGCAGGAGATATTGTTCCTCAAAGTTTAGAACAAATTGGTTATAAAGTAACTGTTTTAAAAGTAGATGACTTATCTAAAGAAAACCTATCTAAATTTGATGCGTTAGTTGTTGGAATTAGAGCTTACAATACCTTAGAAACTATTAAATTTAAGCAAGATATTTTATTCGACTTTGTTAAAAATGGTGGGAATATGATTGTGCAATATAACACAAGACATAGATTAAAAGTGGAAAAACTAGCACCTTATAACTTAAAATTATCTCGTGATCGCGTTACAGATGAAAATGCAAAGGTTACTTTTTTGAGTCCTGAACACAGTTTACTAAATTATCCAAATAAGATTACACAAACCGATTTTAAAGGTTGGACACAGGAACGTGGTTTATATTTTCCAAACGAATGGGCAAAAGAATTCACGCCAATTTTATCTATGCACGATAAAGATGAAACACCTAAAACTGGAAGTTTATTGGTTGCACCATACGGAAAAGGCTACTACATATATACAGGTTTAAGCTTTTTTAGAGAATTCCCAGCTGGAGTTTCTGGAGCTTATCGCCTATTTGCAAATATGTTAAGTATTGGAAAAACTAATTAATTTTAAAATGTGTTGATGTAAAAATTACAACCTAAAGATTAAAACATATGAAAAACTATAAATGGAACAAATTGTTCACCTTAGTGTTAGTTGCTAACGCAATCTATGTTATTGTTTTTTACTTAATTACTAAAGCTTTTTAATATGCAAACAGTAGATTGGATTGTTTTAATAGGAACATTATTAACCATTGTAGGATACGGTACGTACCAAACACGTGGCAGTAAAAATGTTCAAGATTTTTTAAAAGGGGGAAATAACAGCAAATGGTGGACAATTGGTTTATCTGTTATGGCAACACAAGCTAGTGCTATAACTTTTCTATCTACACCAGGGCAAGCATTTAACGATGGAATGGGTTTTGTGCAATTCTATTTTGGGCTGCCTTTTGCTATGGTGGTTATTTGTATGGTTTTTATTCCATTATATCATAAGTTAAAGGTTTATACGGCTTATGAATTTTTAGAGAGTAGATTCGACAAAAAAACCAGAACCTTAACTGCTATCTTATTTTTAATTCAACGTGGGTTAGCAGCTGGAATTACCATTTTTGCACCTGCTATTATTTTATCAGTAGTTTTAGGTTGGAATTTAATTCTATTAAACATTATTATTGGGATTCTAGTAATTATCTATACCGTATCTGGTGGAACAAAAGCCGTAAACGTCACGCAAAAGCATCAAATGGTAGTGATTTTTACGGGAATGGTCATTGCATTCATATTAATAATGCATCAATTACCAGCAGATATTACCTTTAAAAAAGCTGTAGATATTGCTGGAGCTAGTGGTAAAATGGAAGTTATTGATTTTTCTTTCGATTTAGATAACAGATATACCATTTGGAGTGGACTTATTGGAGGAACTTTTTTAATGCTGTCGTATTTTGGAACAGACCAAAGTCAAGTACAACGCTATTTATCAGGTAAATCTGTTAAAGAAATGCAATTAGGCTTAATTTTTAATGGTTTATTAAAAGTTCCAATGCAGTTTTTTATACTATTTATTGGTGTTATGGTTTTTGTATTCTATCAGTTTAATGCATCACCTTTAAACTTCAACCCTACTGCTACTGAAGTCGTTTTAAATTCTGAATACGCGCAAGACTATAAAAATCTTGAAAAGGAACACGCAGATTTATTTCAATTAAAACAAAACTTAATTACAGATTATAAAGATGAAAGCGCACCAGAAATATTAAGAATAACACATCAAGTAGATGCAAATCGTGAAGCTGCAAAAACTTTAATTGAAAAAGCAGGACAAACAAAAAAACTTAAAGTGGAGACTAACGATAAAGACTATGTGTTTATTCACTTTATACTTCATAATCTCCCAAGAGGTTTAATTGGGTTATTATTAGCCGTTATTTTAAGTGCAGCAATGTCTAGTACTGCGAGCGAATTGAATGCTTTAGCAAGTACAACAACTATAGATCTGTATCAAAATGAAGACAATAAGAAAGACGAAAAACATATGCTTAACGTTTCTCGTGTATTTACATTACTTTGGGGAATATTAGCTATTGGAATTGCGTGTATTGCTAATTTGGCAGAAAACTTAATTCAGTTAGTAAATATTATTGGTTCGATTTTTTATGGAAATGTTTTAGGTATTTTCTTGTTAGCATTTTTCTTTAAACATGTAAAGGCTAATGCTGTTTTTGTTTCGGCTTTAATCACTCAAATCATTATTATAGCACTTTTTGGGCTAAACGAATTTGGAATTATAAAACTACCATTTTTATGGTTGAATTTTGTGGGTTGCATTTTAGCCATTATTATAGCTTTAGTATTAAGTATAAAAGATTCTACTATTAAAGGAAAAGGAATTCTATTTACATTAAGTGGAATATTAATCGCGTTTGGTTATTTAATTTATGAAAACTCTATATAAAATGAAACTCACTATATCTATATTTCTTTGCTTTGTTTCTTTTCAAATTCAAGCTCAGAACAATGTTTTAGATTATTTAGTGACAGAAACTAACGATACGATTTACGGTGTTATTAAAGCTGATAAACTATATAAAATAAAAAAAGACTCTACTTTAACTTATTCTATTTCTAAAGCAAATATTATAAGAAAAAACGATATAATTTATAAACTAAAAACTGAAGGTTTTAAAACAGATAAAAACCTAATCACTAAAGAATACAAACAGTTTATTTCAGTTTCCCAAAAACAACAAGATTATATTGTAAATAAAGAATCTGATACTGTTTTTGGAGAAATAAAAGATCCGTTTTTTGGAGCTAAATTTATTAAAAATAATTCTGGAAACAAAACTAAAATCTGTAAAGAACAAACATTAACTTACAGAAAAAATAATGTGATTTACGATTTAAAACATATTACAAAACCCATTTTATCTGTAGATAAAGATGTATTTTTAAAACGCCTTTACAAAGGAGAAGCTAGTTTATATGAATATAAAGTATTAAGGAATGATGCTGGAAGTATTAATCCTAAGACATTTTATATTATTGAAAAAGAGAATCAATTACATCTAATTTCTAACATAGATTATAAACAGCAATTAGTTGATTTATTTCTAAATCCTATAATTTTAGGGTGGAAAATTGAAACAGACTTCTATTCTATTGAGAATTTGTATTTAATACTAAAATATTACGATTTATCTTAATCATAAAAAACAAAAAAAGCCTTAAACATAATGTTTAAGGCTTTTTTTGTTTTAGTGTGTAACAAAGAAAGGATTACATTTTTGCTCCCCATTCTTTTAAAGAATCTTTATTCATTTTAACATAATCAGCATTACCAGCTTTAGTAGCTCCTTCTAAAGACGCCTTAGCAGCAGTAATTGCTCCTTTAGTATCACCCGCTTTTGCTTTAATTAAAGATTGTTGACGTAGCCACCAAAATTTAGGAGAATCTTTTGTCATTTCTACAGCTTTATCCATCCACGTATTAGCTTGCTTAATATCTTTTCCAGCTTCTAAATAGTAACGAGCAGACGCATAATAATCTTGCGCACTTGGTCCAGCCATAGTTTTAGCAATAGCATCAGAAACAGCTTTGTCAGTTGGTACTTCAAACTTAACATCTATCATTGTATTTTCCCATAAAAGACTTAATACAGCAGAGTTATTAGTTAAATTGTCAAAAGACATTGTAAGAGTTTCAACTTTAAATGGCATCACTTGTGGCTTAACAGAAATTTTAGCAGCAACTTTAGCTTCATCCCATTTTTGTGGTGTTCCCCAATTACTAGTATCAGAATAAAAAATAATATCCCAAGATGTTTTCCCTGGTGTAGTAAAAATAGCATAAGAGCCAGCTTTTACTTCTTTTCCACCAATAGTCACATCAGAAGAAAATGTAATCATAGTGTTTTTATTAGCACCTGTACGCCACATTTTATCAAAAGGTACTAAATCTCCAAAAATGGTTCTACCTTTCATAGATGGACGAGAAAACTCTAAAGTAACATCTGTTAAACCAACTTTTTGCTCCATTTTTTGTGCTGGACTTGGTTGTGGTGTTTCAATTTGTGCTTGTACAGAAATACAAGACGATAAAGCTATTACAGCTAAAAGAATTAATTTTTTCATAGTTATAGTTAATTAGTATAATTTATTAAAAAGATAAAATTAAACATTAAATAGATTAGAATTGTTAATTAAAACTTAAAATGATTTGTTTGAATATTTTATTAATCGTAATATTGCAATATAAAAATATAAAAAAATGGGATTAGCTAAAACAGAGCTATTTACAAGCAACCAAAACACACTTTCAAATCTTGCTAAAGCTTTAGCTCATCCAGCGAGAATTGCTATTTTAGAATACATTTTTGATTCTAAAACCTGTATTTGTGGTGACTTAGTCGAAGAAATTGGTTTAGCACAACCTACCATTTCACAGCATTTGGCAGCACTTAAAAATGCAGGGTTAATTCAAGGAACCATTGAAGGAACAAGCGTTTGCTATTGTTTAAATACCAAAAATTGGACTAATTTAAAAACACTTTTGAACACTTTTTTAAATAGAGACATTACTAATTCGAACTGTTGCTAAAACTTAAATTTATGAATTTACAAGAGATTAAAAATTATTTACAAAACTTAGAACAAATTGCATTTGTATTACCAAACGGTAATTTAGTACCAGAACATTTTCACGTCACTGAGATTGGAAAAGTATCAAAAACATTTATTGATTGTGGTGGTAAATTACGTCAAGAAAAAAAGATAAATTTCCAGTTATGGAATGCCACAGATTACAACCATAGATTACATCCAGAAAAATTAGTGAGTATTATAAATTTAGCAGAGGAAACATTAAACTTAGCAAATTTAGATGTCGAAGTAGAATTTCAAGGTAAAAATACTATCGAAACATTTGGATTAGAATTTAAAGATGAGCAATTTCATTTAACAGGTAAAATAACCGATTGTTTAGCCTTAGATGAATGTGGTTTACCTAATTCTAAACCAAAAGTTAAAATATCAGAAATAGCATCTAACTCTTGTGCACCAAATTCTGGTTGCTGCTAAAATTAAGACTTATGCTCTACTCCAATATTCAACAAGCCATTACTAAATTAGATACGAATACTATCTCTTTAGAACGAAAAAGCATTTTAAATCCTTTAATTGAATTTATTCAAGAAAAAAAAGATAAAAATGAAACAATACGCTTAAATTTTATTTGTACACATAACTCTCGTCGAAGTCATTTAAGTCAAGTTTGGGCACAAGTTTTAGCGTTTCATTATAATGTAAAAAATGTTTTTAGTTATTCTGGAGGAACAGAAGCTACTGCTTTATTTCCAAAAGTAGCAGAAACATTAACTAAAATTGGATTTAAAATAGAACAAATTTCTAAAGAAGAAAATCCTGTTTATAGTATTTTATATGCAGAAAATGAGCATTCAATTATTGGATTCTCTAAAAAATTTGATGCGCCTTTTAATCCTAAGTCTAACTTTGCTGCAATTTTAACTTGTTCATCGGCAGATGTAGGTTGTCCATTTATTGCTGGTGCAGAAAAACGTATTCCAATTACCTATGAAGACCCCAAAGCATTTGATAATACACCTTTTCAAACTGAAAAATATTTAGAACGTTGTTTAGATATAGCAACAGAATTAAAATATGTATTCTCAAAAATAAGCTAAAATGAAAAAACAATTAATAGCAGAAACTATAGGAACATTTGCCTTAATTTTTTGTGGTTGCGGCGCAATGACAATTAACGAAATTACTGGCGGAAGTATTTCTCACGTTGGTGTTGCTTCGGTTTGGGGCTTAATTGTAATGGCTATGATTTATGCTTTTGGTGAAACCTCTGGAGCACATTTTAATCCAGCTGTTTCTATTGCTTTTGCTTATGCCAAAAAATTTGAGTGGAACAAAGTACCTTCATATATATTAGCACAAAGTGTTGGAGCAATTTTAGCAATCGCATTATTAGCTTTTCTATTTCCCGAAAGTCAGTTTTTAGGAGAAACAACTCCAATGGAAGGATTTCCTGCCTATAAGGCAGCTATTTTAGAATTCATTTTAACCTTCTTTTTAATGGTGGTTATTATAAATGTATCTACAGGAAGTAAAGAAACAGGAATTATGGCAGGTATAGCTATAGGTGGCGTAATTTTATTAGAAGCTATGTTTGCAGGTCCAATTACAAAAGCATCTATGAACCCAATTAGATCTATTGCTCCTGCATTATTTACAGGTAATTATCAGTATTTATGGTTATATATCTCTGCTCCTATCCTTGGTGCATTAGCAGCAGTTATTAGTTGTAAATTAATTAAAGAAGACCAATGTTGTAAGGAATCAAATTGCTAATAACTTAAGTATATGTTAATTTTTGTTTAACTAATTACAATTATAGTTAAACATTTTATATCTTTATGCTATCAAAACAAAGTAACTGATGGCTAAAAAGAAAAATATTACAGGACAAGATTTATTCGGGTTTTATATGGATTATGTTTTAGAACATAATGAACAACCTAAAACCATTTACGCGTTTGCTAAGTATAATAATTTTGAAGAATCTAAGTTCTACCAACATTTTGCTTCTTTTGATGCTTTAGAGAAAAAAATATTCAAAGCTTTTTATGATAACACCATAATTGCTTTACAACATAGTGAAGATTATCCAAATTTCGAACCAAGAGACAAACTACTAAGTTTCTATTTTACATTTTTCGAGAACCTTACCGCTAATAGAAGTTATGTAATTTACGCCTTACAACAACATAAAAACAGTCTAAAATCATTACAATCATTAGGAAGTTTGAAATCGAGTTTCGCACATTACATTAAAAATTTAAACATTGAATTAATAGAAGTTAAGCAAGATACATTAGAAAAAATTCAGAATAGAGGTTTAACTGAAACAGCTTGGTTACAATTGTTAATTACAATTAAATTCTGGTTAGACGATTCTTCTAATTCATTTGAAAAAACAGATATATTCATAGAGAAATCTGTAAATACCAGTTTTGATATGTTAAATGTAGCACCATTAAAAAGCTTAATTGATTTTGGGAAATTTATCTTCAAAGAAAAAATAAAGATGGGATAATTTAAGTTGTTTGAATGAGTTTGGTTGGTTTTAAGTGTATTTTAAATGACTAAACAAATTATCCCATTATTTTAATTTATTGCTTTAAAAAATGTCCTATGAAAACTATAGATAGCATACCTACTGGAAAAATATCAAGAGCATCAAAACTAGTATCTACAGGTGCTAAAGTTGGTGTTAATTATATTAAATATTATGGTGATAAAATCACTAAAACCGAAGAAGAAGCAAAACAACGTTTAAACGAAAATAATGCAGAAGATATTTACGATGGTCTAAAACAACTTAAAGGCAGCGCCTTAAAAGTTGCTCAAATGCTAAGTATGGAAAAAAGCATTCTACCTAAAGCCTATGTAGAAAAATTTTCTTTAGCTCAGTTTTCTGTGCCACCACTATCTGCACCATTAGTAGAAAAAACATTTAAAAAACATTTTGGGAAGTTACCAAGCCAAATCTTTGACACATTTAATCTTAATTCTGTTAACGCTGCCAGTATTGGTCAAGTGCATTTAGCGGAAAAGAATGGGAAGAAACTTGCTGTGAAAATTCAATATCCTGGTGTTGCCGAAAGTATTTCGAGCGATTTGGCTATGGTAAAACCCATTGCTATTCAAATGTTTAATATCAAAGGAAAAGATTCCGGGAAGTATTTTAAAGAAGTTGAAGATAAATTAGTTGAAGAAACCAATTATATTCTTGAAGTTAAACAATCTAAAGAAATAGTAGAGGCTTGCCAACATATTCCAAATTTACAATTTCCAAGATATTATGAAAAATTATCTTCAGAACGTATCATTACAATGGATTGGATGACTGGCGAACATTTATCTGAATTTACAGCTCATAACACAAACCAAGTAAAATCTAATAAAATTGGTCAAGCACTTTGGGATTTTTATATGTACCAAATGCACGTACTTAAAAAAGTACACGCAGATCCGCATCCTGGAAATTTCTTAATTTCTAAAGAAGCTCAACTTATTGCTTTAGACTTCGGTTGTATGAAAACTATACCTGAAGATTTCTACACACCTTATTTTGAATTAGCTGTAAAAGAAAATATTGAAAACTTAGATTTCTTTAACCAAAAAATGTATGAATTAGAGATTCTTAAAAAAGAAGATACTAAAGAAGAAACAGTATTTTTTACGGCATTATTTCACGAAATGTTAAGCCTGTTTACACAGCCATTTCATGAAGAAAACTTTGACTTTTCGGATCCAAAATTCTTTGATGCTATTACAGAATTAGGTCAACGCTATAGCAAAAGTACTGAACTTAAAAAAATGAACGGAAATAGAGGTTCTAAACACTTTATTTATATAAACAGAACCTTTTTTGGATTGTATAATTTAATGTTCGACTTAAAAGCTCAAAACATTAAAATAAATAATTACAAAAACTTGTAATATGACTTTTTCTAAAGCCGATTTAAAAGAATTAGAGCATCTTTACAGAATAAATTTAGTAAATAGTTGTTCTGGCTTTAAAAGTGCAAATTTAATTGGCACAACCTCAAAGTCAGGACAACAAAATGTTACTGTTTTTAGTTCGGTTACACACATTGGTAGTAATCCTCCACTACTCGGCTTTTTTTGCAGACCAACAACAGTAATTAGACATACCTATAATAACATAAAAGAAACTGGCGTTTACACTATAAATCATATTCATAAATCGATTATAGAGGATGCGCATCATACGTCTGCTAGTTATGATGAAACTATTTCAGAGTTTGATGTTACAAATTTAACTTCAGAAATAAAAGAAAATTGTATTGCTCCTTTTGTAAAGGATTCTCCGGTGCAACTAGAAATGAAATTTATTACCGAATATCCTATTAAGGAGAATGGAACTATTTTGGTTATTGGCGAGATTCAACATATTCACGTCAATCAAGATATTATTGAAGCAGATGGTTTCTTAAACCTAAGTAAAGCAAATGTTGCTTCTATTAACGGATTAGATACTTATTTACTGCCAGTAGTCGAAAAGCGACTAGATTACCAAAGACCAAAAAGTCTCTAAAAAAGAGCTAAAACTATTAATATAACTAACTAATGAAAATTTTAATTACAGGTGCATCGGGTTATATTGGTAAAAGAATTATTCCAATTCTTTTGGAGCAAGGTCATACAGTTGTTTGTGCTGTAAGAGGTCAATTAAGAACTCAAAAAAAATATGAAGAAGAAGATAACATACAAGTTATAGAAGCTGATTTTTTAAAGCCTGATACGTTAAAAAACATCCCAAAAGATATAGATGCGGCTTATTACTTAATTCACTCTATGTCTAACTCCATTGATCAGTTTCATAAAATGGAAGAAGATTGTGCTATCAACTTCAAAAACTACATAGAAACTACTAATGCAAAACAAGTTATCTATTTAAGCGGAATAACAAACGACACAAAACTTTCAAAACATTTATTATCTCGTAAAAATGTAGAGAACACTTTACAATCTAAAATTTATGTATTAACTGTTTTTAAAGCAGGAATTATTGTTGGTTCTGGAAGTGCTAGTTTTGAGATAATTAGAGACTTAGTAGAAAAATTACCTGTAATGATTGCTCCTAAATGGTTAAATACTAAAACACAACCCATAAGTGTTAGAGATGTTTTAACTTTTTTAACACGTGCATTAGGTAAAAAAGAACTATTCAATACATCTCATGATATTTTTGGACCAGAAGTATTGACTTACAAGCAAATGCTTCTAAAATTCTCGGAAGTTCGTGGGCTAAAACGATATATATTAACGGTTCCTGTTATGACTCCAAAACTATCAAGTTATTGGCTATATTTTGTAACATCAACATCTTATAAATTAGCATCTTCTTTAGTCAATAGTATGGGAATTGAGATTATAGGTATTAAAAGTAATATTAATACCATTCTTGATATAAAGCCAATGAATTATAAAAATGCCATAGAATTTGCATTTGTAAGAATTGAAACCAATAGCATTACATCTAGTTGGAAAGACGCATTTATAAGTGGGCGACAAAACAAACAAGCTTCCACAAAATATTTAAAAGTGCCAAAACACGGTTGTTTTAAAGATATTAAAGAATTAACGGTTATAAGTGAAGAAAAAACTTTAGAGAAAATTTGGGCTATTGGTGGAGAAAATGGTTGGTATTACGGCACTATATTGTGGAAAATTAGAGGTTACATAGATAAATTATTTGGTGGTATTGGATTACGAAGAGGAAGAACCAATAAAACAGAATTGAAAACTGGCGATGCTTTAGATTTTTGGCGCGTTTTAGTTGCTGATAAAAATCAAAAACGATTAATTCTTTTAGCAGAAATGAAATTACCTGGAGAGGCTTGGTTAGAGTTTAAAGTTGCTAAAGGAAAAGTATACCAACGTGCTACATTCAGACCAAAAGGATTAGCAGGAAGGCTTTACTGGTATAGTGTTTTACCATTTCACGGCTTTATTTTTAATGGGATGATTAAAAAAATAGCAAATGCAAAGTAGTTTTTTAAGTATGAAATATAAAGTCTATCGAGTGTTTTTATTTGAAGCGATGGCGGAGAATTAAAATGTATAGATAACAACTAAACCTATTACCTTAATTTGAAAAAACAACATCTTCCCAAAAAAACCTGCCAAACCTGTAAACTATCTTTTACATGGCGTAAAAAATGGAAGGAAAATTGGGAAAACGTTAAATATTGTAGCGAGAAATGTCGAAAAAACAAAACAACATAAGCTTAGTCTGGTTTAAAAACGATTTACGCACAAACGACAATAGATCACTTTTAAAAGCAATAGCAAATAGTCATAAAGTAATTGGTATTTATGTATTTGACCCAAAGCAATTCGATACAAATCAATTTGGATTTATAAAGACCGATAAATTTAGAGCACAATTTTTAATTGAAACCGTTAAAGAACTTAAAGCTAATTTAGAATCGCTTAATATCTCATTATTTATCTATTTTAAAAATACAGCTAAGGCAATAAATAATTTAAACGAGACATTCAATTTTGATGCTATATTCTATCAAAAAGAGTGGACTAAAGAGGAAGCTAATTGTATTACTGAAGTTAAAACTAATCTACCTTTAAATATTAATTTTATTGATACCTATGACCAATTTTTATTTCATCCAGAAGATATTTCTTACCAATTTAAAGACATTCCACGAGTATTTACTGAATTTAGAAAAAAATGCGAAAAAGAATCCTCTATTAGAGCTCTTAAAAAAATAGAGTCTGTTTTACCTAAAGCAAATTTAGTAAATAACATAACCTCAACACCTACAATTAAAGATTTAGGTTTGGAGGAATTCACAACATCTACAAAAACAGCATTCCCCTTTAAAGGTGGAGAAAATGAAGCTTTAAAACGTTTAGAGAACTACTTTTTTGAAACTAAAAAACTTGGTTTTTATAAAAAAACCAGAAATGGGTTAATTGGTACAGATTATAGCTCCAAATTTTCTGCTTGGCTAGCAAATGGTAGTATTTCTTCTAAAACTATTTATTGGAAAATTAAAGAATTTGAGCAAAATAATTTTAAAAATGAATCGACTTACTGGTTAGTTTTTGAACTAATTTGGCGTGATTATTTTAAATATGTATCGCTTAAACACGGAAACAAAATATTTAAAATTGGTGGTATATTAAATACAGATTACGGTTGGGAAACAAACAAATTAAAGATAAATAAATGGATTAACGGACAAACAAAAGAACCGTTTGTAAATGCCAATATGCTAGAATTAAAACAAACCGGTTGGATGAGTAATCGTGGTAGACAAAACGTTGCCAGCTATTTTTCAAAAAACTTAGAATTAGATTGGCGCATAGGCGCAAGCTATTTTGAAAGTCAACTTATAGATTACGATGTACATAGTAACTACGGAAATTGGATGTATATTTCTGGTGTTGGAAACGATCCAAGAAGCAGGAAATTTAACGTAAAACTTCAATCTGAACGCTATGATACTAGTGGCAAATTTCAAAGGTTATGGTTGCAAGAATCCTTGTTTTAATTATTTACCTAATTATTTAAACAAATAAACTTAATTTGAAAACATTACGATTAATTTTAGGAGATCAACTTAATTCAAAGCATTCTTGGTATAAATCTAAAAATGAAGATGTAACCTATTCCATTTTCGAAATGAAACAAGAAACAGATTATGTAACACATCATATTCAAAAAATAGTTGGTTTTTTTAGTGCAATGCGCGATTTTTCGAAATGGCTTCAGGATGAAGGACATAATGTGGTATATTTTAATTTAGACGATAAAAAAAACACGCAACATCTTACAGAAAATATTCAGTTACTTATTAAAGAAAAAAAAATTAGCAAATTTGAATATCAGTTACCAGATGAATATAGGTTAGATAAACAATTAACTTCTTTTTGTGAAGAAACGTCTATTGAATCTAAAGTTTATTGTACGGAGCATTTTTATACTAAAAGGAGAGATTTAAATGACTTCTTTAAAGGAAAAAAGCAATTCCTAATGGAGAATTTCTATCGTGTTATACGTAAAAAGCACGATATTTTGATTATTGGAAATCAACCTGAAGGTGGAAAATGGAATTTCGATAAAAGCAATCGTAATAAATGGAATGAAAAAGATAAAATTCCGCCTATTAAAAATTTCGAAAATCCTATCTCAGATATTTTAGAGTTATTAAACAAAGAGAACATAAAAACTATTGGACATATAAAAGACAAAAGTTTTAGTTACCCAATTAACAGAAGTCAAGCATTAGAGCAATTAAAATATTTTTGTGAATATTTATTGGTTCATTTTGGAGATTATCAAGATGCAATGCATACAGAACAAGCCTTTTTATTCCATTCTAGGCTATCTTTTGCTTTAAATATAAAAGCTATTTCACCTAAAGATATTGTAACAACCGTTTTAAACTATTGGCGTAAACACGGAGAATATATAAATATCTCTCAAGTAGAAGGATTTATAAGACAAATAATTGGTTGGCGCGAATATATGAGAGGAATGTATTGGCATTTAATGCCAGATTACAAAAACTTAAATTACTTAGAAAACAACAACAAACTTCCAGATTTTTTCTGGACTGGTAATACAAAAATGAATTGTCTTAGTAAAGCCATAAATAACTCATTAGATAATGGTTACGCTCATCATATTCAACGGTTAATGGTAACTGGAAATTATGCGTTATTAACTCAAATTAACCCTGACCAAATTGATGCCTGGTATTTAGGAATTTATGTAGATGCCATAGAATGGGTTCAATTACCCAATACAAGAGGAATGAGCCAATTTGCAGATGGCGGTAAAATTGCAACAAAACCGTACGTTTCTAGTGGGAGCTACATTAATAAAATGGGAAATTATTGTAGTAATTGTAGTTATAATGTAAAAGAAAAAGTAACAGATAATGCTTGTCCGTTTAACAGTTTATATTGGAACTTTTTAGATGATAAACGAGACTATTTACAAGATAATTTTAGAATGAAAATGATGTATAGTTTACTTAATAAAATGAAGCCTGAAGATTTGCATAAAATAAAAATTAAAGCAAAAGATATTATTGAAAATCCTAATAAATATTAGTGTTTAGGATGTAGTTTAGACAAAAATCACAAAATTTCTACTAAACTTGATGGATTAAGTAGAACTGATACTAATCAATAAAATAAATTCACAAAAAAATTATTAAAGAAAATCTAAATATAGTCTGGCTAAAGCGTGATTTACGTTTACACGATAACGAAGCTATTTTTAACGCTTTAAAATCGGGTAAAAGAACATTACTATTATACCTTTTTGAAGATTTTCTTTTTGAAGATTTGCACTATGATAAAAGACATTGGAACTTTGTAAAACAATCTTTAGAAGATTTAAATAGACAACTTCTGCCCTATTGCTCTAAAGTTTTAGTGATTAACAACACGATTAATTCAACATTAGAAACATTAATAGAATCTTTCAATATTACCAACATCTATTCACATCAAGAAACTGGTATAGGATCAACTTTTAAAAGAGATTTGAGTTTTAAAAAGTATTGCAAAATCAATTCTATCTCGTGGATAGAAAATGAAAATAACGCTATAAAAAGAGGTTTAAGAAACAGAACAAATTGGGTTAAAGATTGGGAGATTTTTATGAATACACCAGAATTCCAATTTCAACCAAAAATAAATCAACTTTTAGATTTAAAAACTATTGAAGGTTTAGAACAGTTTTTTAAAACAGTATCCTTAGAAACAAAATTAGATACCAATTTTCAAAAAGGTGGAAGAACTACGGGTTTAAAATATTTAAGTAGCTTTTTTAATGAACGCTATAAAAAATATAGTAGTCATATTAGTAAACCAGAATTAGCTAGAAAAAGTTGTAGTAGAATTTCACCATATATAGCTTGGGGGAATTTATCTATTAAAGAAGTTATAAATAAAGCTTATACCTTAAGGGAAAACACCACATTTAAAAGACCTTTAGATGGTTTTATATCAAGATTACGTTGGCAAGCGCATTTTATTCAAAAGTTTGAAATGGAACACCAAATGGAGCTTGTAAGTGTTAATAAAGGTTATCATAATTTAATCAAGCCTATCAATTTAGAATTTCAAGAAGCTTGGAAAAAAGGACAAACAGGTTTTCCTTTAGTAGATGCTTGTATGCGATGTTTAAATCAAACAGGTTATTTAAATTTTAGAATGCGAGCTTTAGTGGTATCGTTTTTTACACATAACCTTTGGCAACCTTGGCAAGATTTAAGTAATCACCTAGCACGTATGTTTTTAGATTTCGAACCAGGTATACATTATCCACAAATACAGATGCAAGCAGGAGAAACTGGCATAAATATGCTACGCATTTATAATCCTACAAAAAATAGCATAGAACACGACCCTGAAGGTGTATTTATAAAAAAATGGGTTCCAGAATTAGTGCAATTAGAAGCTTCCTTTATACACGAACCATCAAAAATGAGTTATTTTGATCAACAATTAACAGGTTTTGAATTAGGAAAAGACTATCCACTGCCTATTGTAGGTGAAAAAGTGTCACGTAAATATGCAAGTGATGTTCTATGGTCTTACAAAGATAAACCATTAGTAAAACAAGATACTGTAAGAGTTTTATCTAGACATACAATTAATAACAGATAGAGCTAATCACTATCAATAATAGTAAGGTATAATAATTGCTTTTAATTGAATAACATAATTAAGTGTTAAATTTTGTTTAACAACATCTATTAATGTTTAAACGTTTTATACATTTGATAAACAATATTAATTAACAGTGCTTTTAGACACAACATATTATAATAAAGGGAATGACAATTTCATCAATGATAAAGTTGGAAAAGCCTACTCATTTATACAATCAATAAAAATGAAAGGTGTAGGATCTAAACGAATGATTATAGATAAAGTTAGTCCTAATCTAAACTATATTGTTAATAATTTTTCCGATACAAATTATGGTAATATAGAGTTAAGACCAAAAGGAATTATAATTCATATTACAAAAGGACAAAAAAAGTTTGCGTGGATAATTCCTCTATATCAGTTAGTTATTTATAAAATAAATGGTGCAAGTATTCATTCTAATGGAAAATTTGTACATTTTAGAAATAATAAAACTTTTAAAGAAAATAAAGATTTTTTTGATAGATTGTTAAAAATAAAAATACACTACGACAAACAATATAATTTTACAAACGTTGGATAAATCTTTTAACATAGAACAAACTAATAGAATTATAGAAATGGCTTGGGAAGACAGAACTCCTTTTGATGCTATTACGTTTCAGTTTGAAATTAAAGAACAAGAAGTTATTGAGTTAATGCGTAAGGAAATGAAACCAAGTAGTTTCAGAATGTGGCGTAAAAGAGTTCAAGGAAGAGCTACAAAACATAGTAAAAAACGTGAATTTGAAGATGGTAGATTTAAATGTACCCGCCAAAGGCAAATTACACACAACAAAATATCTAAACGTTAGATATTTATAAATCTGCTTTGCCTATATTAAGTTAAAGGACAGCAATTAAAAAAGAGTTATATGAAAAACGAACAAACATTGGTAAACGATACCAGTCTTAAAGATTTCAATGTCGACGAAATTGGGGACGATCATCTTTATACTGGTTTGCAGACACCTTTAAAAGCAGATGCTTTTGAAGTTTCAGACGAAGTAAAAAAAGAAAAAATCGCAGTTTTATTTGAAGAAATAATGAATGTAATTGGATTGGATTTAACAGACGATTCACTAAAAGGTACACCAAAAAGAGTGGCTAAAATGTACATTAATGAAATATTTTCTGGTTTAAACCCTAAAAATAAGCCAAAAATTGCTTTATTTGACAATAAATACAATTACAATCAGATGCTTGTGGAAAAAAACATTACGTTTTATTCTAATTGCGAACATCATTTTGTGCCCATTATTGGTAAAGCTCACATAGCATATATTTCCTCTGGAAAAGTGATTGGCTTATCAAAAATAAACAGAATTGTACAATATTATGCTAAACGTCCGCAAGTACAAGAACGTTTAACTAATCAAATTGCTGAAGAATTAAAAGCAATTTTACAAACTGAAGATATAGCTGTTATTATAGACGCTAAACACTTATGTGTATCATCACGTGGAGTAAAAGACGATACTTCTTCAACAGTAACAACGTATTATGGAGGCGCGTTTAATAATGCTTCTAAAATTGTAGAATTACAAAATTATCTTTAATGGCTAAAAAAATCGACATATTAGAACACGCAAACGAATTTGAAAACAGAAGGCATACTTTCAAAACAACAAGCGACAGGATTTTAGCATCTAGAGAAGCTAAAGAATTAATTTTAGGAATTAACACACTTTATAAAGAGTCTCAAAATCCAGAATTAATGGATTTAATGAAGCGGTTAACAGTTATCAAACAAAAAATTGAAAAACGCCTAAAAGGAAGACCAGACAAATCTTAATATTCTAATCTTCATTATACGGCTTTAAGCCAAACATACATTAACTAAAATTATTGTTATGAAAACCTTACTTATCGTTGGCGGTAGTAAAGGTATAGGGAATTCTATACTTAAAAATTTAGCCCCAACACACAAAATAATCAACATAAGTCGCACAGAACCAGACTTTAAACACCAAAACATAATTCATTTTGGTTTAAATGTCTTAGAAGATCAATTACCAGATATTGAACAATTAGATAGTATTATATATTGCCCTGGAAGTATTAACCTTAAACCTTTAAAAAGATTAAAAATAGAAGATTTTACAAACGATTTTAATATAAATGTAATTGGAGCTGTAAAAGTAATTCAACATTACTTAAACGTTCTGAAAAACGGAAATAAGCCTTCTATTTTATTATTTAGTACTGTTGCTGCAAAATTAGGAATGCCTTTTCACGCAAGTGTTGCTGCTTCTAAAAGTGCTGTTGAAGGTTTAACAAAATCACTTGGCGCAGAATTTGCACCAACAATTAGAGTTAATGCTATTGCTCCAACTGTTACAGATACGGAATTAGCTTCAAAGTTATTACGAAACGAAAAAATGGTGGAAAATATGAAAGAACGTCATCCACTTAAAAAATATTTAGCTCCAAATGAAGTTGCAGAAATGGCAGCATTTTTAATATCGGATAAAGCAGCTTCAATATCAGGTCAAATATTCCAAATGGACTGCGGTATTGTAAGTTTTAAAATTTAAAAATATGAATCCATTCAAAGCTTTTTTTGCCACTTTTAATTCTAAAGTGAATAAAGACACGTCTAAACTAACATCAATTTATAATATTGAAATTAATACATTACAAGGTGAATCCTTAGACTTAAACAATTTTAAAGGAAAATATATACTTTTTGTAAATGTGGCTTCAAAATGCGGCTTTACACCTCAATACAAAGAATTACAAGAATTATATGCAACATACAAAGATAAATTAGAAATTTTTGGCGTTCCTTGTAATCAATTTGGAAAACAAGAACCTGGAAATGCTTCAGAAATATCGGAATTTTGTGCGGTTAATTATGGTGTAGATTTTACAATTTTAGAAAAAATAGATGTTAAAGGTTCAAATCAGCATCTATTATACAAATGGCTAACTGATGCTAATAAAAATGGTGTAAAGAGCTCTACTGTTAAATGGAATTTTCAAAAATATCTTGTTAGTCCAAAAGGACAATTAATAGATTACTACTTCTCTACTACTTCACCTAAAAGCTTAAAAATTTCAAAGCATTTCAAATGAAAAAACTCAAACTATTCTTTATATTTCTAACTATAAATCTAGGAAGTTTAGCTATTGGAAGTTTGCTTATGCAAAATGGACCGCAAACGGATTGGTTTATCAATTTAAATCAAGCACCTTGGACGCCACCAGGTTGGGTATTTGGTACTGCGTGGACAACAATAATGATTTGTTTCTCTATTTATTTGGCTTACTTATTTACTGGAAACGTTTCTAAAGACATTAAAACAGCATTTACTCTACAAGTGCTTTTAAATATAATGTGGAATTATGTTTTTTTTAATCAGCATTTAATTTTATTAGGTTTAATAAATATTATTATACTAACAGTTATTGTTTACTATCTATTTTTTAAAACTAATAAAGAGTTAGATACTATCCGTTTTTTATTATTACCATATATGATTTGGTTAATTGTTGCTACATCTTTGAACGCTTACATTTTATTAAACAATTAATCTTTTAGCATTAAAAACTTATGAAGATTTACACATTTCATCAAAAACAAAAGTTGCCAATTACAAAACAGCAAGCTTGGGAATTTTTATCGAGCCCAAAAAATTTAAAAACAATTACACCAGACTACATGAGTTTTGATATTCTTTCTGGTGCTGAAAAACCAATGTTTCCAGGACAAATTATTCAATATATTGTAACACCAATTTTGGGTGTAAAAACAAAATGGGTAACAGAAATTACACATGTAAAAGAAGGTGAATATTTTGTAGATGAACAACGCTTTGGACCATATGCTTTGTGGCATCATAAGCACTTTATTAAAGAAATTGATAATGGCGTAGAGATGGAAGATATTATAGATTATAAAGTTCCTATGGGGATTTTAGGTCAAATGGTACAGCCTTTTTTAGTAAAACCAAAATTGAATGAAATCTTTGATTATAGAACGAAGAAGTTAGAAGAACTTTTTGGTAAATATAAAGGATAAGATTTCCACCTATTTGGAAATAAAAAAGTAAACATTTATGAAAGAAGCAATTTCTATTTTTTGGTTTAGACGCGATTTACGATTAGATGATAATACAGCTTTCTTTGAAGCTTTATCTTCGGGTAAAAAAGTACTTCCAATTTTTATATTTGATTCTGAAATTTTAGATAAACTTCATAAAGACGACGCTAGAATTACATTTATTTATGAAACGCTTCAAAACCTTAGAAAAACATTAGAGCAACATCACAATAGTAGCATCTCTTTCTATTACGGAAAACCAGAAACTATCTATAAGCAATTAATAGAAACTTTTACGATTGATTCTGTATACGCTAATCACGATTACGAGCCTTATGCTTTAAAACGTGATACTGAAATAGCTGCTTTATTAGAAAAAAACAACATCAGCTTAAAAACTTTTAAAGATCAAGTCATTTTTGAAAGAGATGACATTACTAAAAAAGACGGAAAACCTTATATGGTTTACACGCCATTTATGAAAAAATGGAAAGCACGCTTTAAAGGCACAATGTTAAATGAATTTAAAACTGAAACACGTTTTAATAATTTAGTTAAACTGAAGAATTCACCTAACATTTCATTAGAACAAATGGGGTTTAAACATTCTAATCAACCTATTGAAGCTTATAAAGTAACACCAGAATTGATTAGAACTTACGAAGACACTAGAAATTTCCCTGCTTTAGATAGTACTTCTAAATTAGGCCCACATTTACGATTTGGAACAGTTAGTATTCGTAAAATGGTTAAAAAAGCTATAGCTGAAAAAAACGAAATATTTTGGCAAGAGCTAATTTGGCGTGAGTTTTTTATGCAAATTCTTTGGCACTTTCCAAATACACAGAAAGATGCTTTTAAATCTAAATATGATAGAATTGAATGGAGAAATAACGAAGCTGAATTTAAAGCTTGGTGTGAAGGTAAAACAGGTTATCCTCTAGTAGATGCAGGAATGCGACAGCTAAACGCTACAGGATTTATGCATAATAGAGTTAGAATGCTAGTAGGTAGTTTTTTATGTAAACATTTACTTATAGACTGGCGTTGGGGAGAAACTTATTTTGCCGAAAAATTGCACGATTATGATATGTCTAGTAATGTTGGAAATTGGCAATGGGTTGCTGGTTCTGGCGTAGATGCATCACCGTATTTTAGAATTTTTAATCCTACAACTCAAATAGATAAGTTTGATAAAGAACATAAATACATACGTAAATGGGTTCCAGATTATCAAGAATTCACATATCCAAAACAAATTGTAGATCATAAAGAAGCAAGAGAACGCTGCTTATTAGTTTACAAAGCTGCTGTTAGTTAGTTTTGTTAATTTAAAAAAAAGTGCCAAACTATTAAGTTTGGCACTTTTGCAATATATAATTTTTAAAAGCACTACTCTACTCTTGTGATTTTAGCTCCAATACGCTGTAAACGTTCTACTATATATTGGTAGCCTCT
Source organism: Aurantibacter sp. (assembly GCF_042094015.1). NCBI lineage: Bacteria > Pseudomonadati > Bacteroidota > Flavobacteriia > Flavobacteriales > Flavobacteriaceae > Aurantibacter > Aurantibacter sp. The sequence goes on from NZ_JBELDZ010000027.1 coordinate 23,091, forward strand.
ATCTATTTGTTCGATATTATGGATTTTGGATGTTCCTTTTGCGCTTAACGCAGCAATTAATAAAGAGATTCCTGCTCTAATATCTGGAGAAACCATTGTAGTTGCTTTTAACTGAGATTTAAAATCGTGACCAATTATAGTTGCTCTATGTGGATCGCAAAGAATAATTTTTGCACCCATATCAATAATTTTATCGACAAAGAATAAACGGCTTTCAAACATTTTTTGATGCACTAAAACTTCTCCTCTTGCTTGCGTTGCTACTACTAAAATAATACTTAGTAAGTCTGGTGTAAATCCAGGCCAAGGCGCATCTGCAATTGTAAGAATAGAACCATCAATGTAGTTTTGGATTTCATAGCCATCTTTATGTTGTGGAATATAAATATCGTCTCCTCTACGTTCTAAAGTAATTCCTAACTTTCTAAACACATCTGGAATCTGACCTAAATCGTCCCAACTTACATTTTTAATTGTTAGTTCGCTTTTTGTCATTGCAGCTAAACCAACCCAACTTCCAATTTCAATCATATCTGGAAGCATTGTATGTTCTGTTCCGCCAAGCGAATTAACACCTTCAATGGTTAAAAGATTAGAACCAACACCAGAAATTTTTGCACCCATACGGTTTAACATCTTACATAACTGTTGTAAGTATGGCTCGCAAGCTGCATTATAAATAGTTGTTGTTCCAGCTGCTAAAACAGCAGCCATTACAATATTTGCAGTACCAGTTACAGAAGCTTCATCTAAAAGCATATCTGTTCCAACCAATTCATCTGCTTCTACACCATAAAAATAATCTTCTCTGTTATATCTAAACTTAGCTCCTAATTTAATAAAACCTTCAAAATGCGTATCTAATCGACGTCGCCCAATTTTATCTCCTCCAGGCTTAGGAATATATCCTTTTCCAAAACGAGATAATAATGGTCCAACCATCATAATAGAGCCACGTAATCCACTACCTTCTTTTTTAAAGTCGGGAGATTGCATATAATCTAAGTTAATTTCATCGGCTTGGAATGTATAAGTAGAATCGCTTAATCTTTCTATTTTAACACCTAAATTACCTAAAAGCGCTATTAGTTTATTAATATCAATAATATCTGGGATATTATTAATTGTCACTTTTTCTGGAGTTAATAATACAGCACATAAAATTTGTAATGCTTCATTTTTTGCTCCTTGTGGCTGGATTTCACCTTTTAATTGATGTCCACCTTCAATAATAAATGTTCCCATAAAATATATTAATAGCGTTTCCTGTTTCGGTTATTGTTGTTGTTTGTGTTGTTACTTTTCTTGTGGTAACTCTTTTTATTTGTAGGTGCATTCAAACTTGACTTAGATGTGTATTTTTTATTAGATTTCATTAATCTACCAGCATCTGTCAAGCTTTCTTTTGTATCCTTTATATTTATTTTTCCATCAGAGAGTTCAAATAAATGTTGAAAAATAACAGCATCTTCTACCGTATCTTTATTCCAATTAAGGAAACATTTTTTCATATGGTTAGCAATAGTAAAAACTAAAGCTTCTTTCATTTCGCCTTCTTCCCAAGTATTGGCAACATCAATCATTGTTTTAATGTTATTTCCGTAGAAACGATATTTAGGAAAATTCTGAGGATATTCTAAAGGTTTTGGTCGCTCACGTAACTCTTCTTCCGATGGTTTATCAAAAGGTGAATCTACATCTAATTCAAACTTAGACATTATAAATAATTGATCCCAAAGCTTATGTTGAAAATCTGGAACATCTCGTAAATGAGGTTGCATATTTCCCATAACAGCAATTATAGCTTTCGCTATTTTATTACGTTCTTCCTTGTTTTCTTGTGCTTTAGCATAATTAATCATTTTCTGCATATGTCTTCCATATTCAGGTATAATTAAATGTTCTCGCTCTGTATTGTACTCTATGTCGTCTATCAAAATAAAAGTGTAGATATTATTACTATTGCATTGAAGTTTTAATGCTTGTGCAACTTACAAAAAAAAAATATATTAAAGACTAATTACACCTTCAACTTTATCCGTAATTTCTTGATATTTTTGTATTACAGCATCAGGGCTTTTTAATCGAACATTTATAGAAACACTTGTGTATTTTCTATTAGAAGATTCTTTAGTCTTAATTACAGCACCTAAATTATCAAAAACATCTTCTATTTGTTTAATTTTATTAGCATCACTTTGCACAATAAACTTATATAAATATTCTGATGGCCATTTAGATGTTTCTAAAAGTTGCTCTTTTAATTTAGCATAAAATGCTTTTGGATCTTGCTTTGAACTCATAAGTGTTTTTGAAAGATGACAAATATAAGCTTTACTAACATTTTTTTTTAAAGAATTTAATTCCGATTTTTACTTTTTAATATTTTATTCGATTTGATAACAAAGAAAATAGTCATTATTGGAGGACCAAGTACAGGGAAATCTTCTGTAATTAACGCTTTAAAAGCAAAAGATTTTACTTGTTTTGAAGAAATTTCGAGACAAGTAATTTTAGATGCAAGAAAAGATGGAATTAATCAACTATTCCTTGAAAAGCCTTTATTATTTAGTGAATTACTTTTAAAAGGAAGAGAACAACAATTTATTGATGCTGGAAACAGTGCAAAAGAATTTGTCTTTTTAGATCGAGGTATTCCTGATACAGTAGCATATATGGATTATGTTGGACAAGATTACCCTGAGGTTTTCACAAACTCATGTAAAAACAATATTTACGACTATGTTTTTGTTTTAGCACCTTGGAAAGATATCTATGTACAAGACAATGAACGCTACGAAACGTTTGAACAAGCACAAGAAATACATAAGGCTTTACTTAAAACTTATAAAAAATATGGCTACAAACTAATAGATGTTCCTTTTGGTAATATAGAAGAACGTATTAATCATATTATAAATGTGATTAAGGCTAATTAATGCAGCATCCTTTAAACATATTAGAAAAATATTTTAATTACACAGAATTTAAGCCACTTCAAGAAGAAATTATTGATAGTGTTATTTCTGGAGAAGACACTTTAGCTTTAATGCCTACTGGTGGCGGAAAGTCTTTGTGTTTCCAAATTCCAGCTTTATCTAAAGAAGGTCTTTGTATTGTTATTTCACCTTTGGTGGCATTAATGAAAGACCAAGTAAAAGCCTTAACAGAAAAAGGCATAAAAGCTATGGCCTTAAATAGTGGAATTTCTCAAGACGAATTAAGTACTAAGTTAGATAATTGTATTTACGGAAAATATAAATTTCTTTATCTTTCTCCAGAACGCTTACAACAAGAAATTGTTCAGGAACGTATAAAACAAATGCCAATAAATTTAATAGCTGTAGACGAAGCACACTGTATAAGTCAATGGGGAAACGATTTTAGACCTGCATATAAAAATATAAATTTACTAAGAACATTACAGCCAACCGTAAATATTATTGCGTTAACAGCTTCTGCAACACCTTTGGTTGCACATGATATAAAAAAGGAGTTAGACTTTATCTCTTCCAATACATTTAAAACTTCTTTTAAACGAGATAATTTGGCCTATATGGTTTTTAATGAAGAAGATAAGCTCTATCGATTAGAAACTATTTTAAGAAAAAACACAGCTAGCTCAATAGTATATGTTAGGAACAGACGAAGTACTTTAGAAGTTTCTCAATACCTAAAAAGTAAAAACATTACAGCTACATTTTATAATGGAGGACTAACAAATGTTGAAAAAGAAACTAACTATAATTCTTGGATGAACAATCAAGCTCAAGTTATGGTAGCAACAAATGCTTTTGGAATGGGAATAGATAAAGCAGATGTTAAAACTGTTGTGCATTTAAACTTACCTGAAAGTATAGAAAGTTATTTTCAAGAAGCAGGTAGAGCTGGAAGAAATAAGGAAAAAGCATTTGCTGTAATTCTTTGTAATACAAATGATGAGGAAGTATTAAAAAATCAATTTCTAAGTGTTTTGCCAAGCGTAGATTATATAAAAACGGTTTATAAAAAACTAAATAGTTATTTTCAAATTGCATATGGCGAATTTATAGAATCAGCTTTCGATTTCGATTTTACAGATTTTTGTAAGCATTACAAATTCAATTATACCTTAACATACAATAGTTTACGTACTTTAGATCGCGTTGGAATAATTAGTTTATCAAAACAATTTAATACTACAATTTTTGTTCAATTTTTAATAAGTAGTTCGCAATTATTTAAATATTTAGAAACACATCAAGATCTTGTTACTATAACAAAATCTATTTTAAGAACTTATGGCGGGATTTTTGAATATGATACAAAAATAAATTTAGGGTTAATTTCAAAAAAAACTAATATTCCTGAATCTAAAATTATTTTCACTTTAAAGCAATTAGAAAAAGATGATGTTATCAATTTTAAACATAACAAAACAGATGCTTCAATTTCTTTTTTACAATTAAGGGAAGATGATTTAGCAATAAATAGAGTAGCAAAAATCATTAATCAACAAAATAAGTTAAAAGAAACTCAAGTAGCTTCGGTTCTTGAATATATAAAGAACGAAAACGTTTGTAAAACTATACAGCTTACCACCTATTTTGGAGAAAAACTAACAAAAAAATGTGGGATTTGTTCGGTTTGTATAAAAGAAAATTTAAACAAATCTTATCAAAAACAAGACATAGCCATTAGAGTTTTAGATTATTTAAAAAAAACAGAAGCTAATTCAAGAACTTTATTTGAAACCTTAAAAGTTCCTGAAGAACAAATTAAACAAGTCATACATTATTTATTAGAACATTCTAAAATAGAAATTACACCTAATAATAATTATAAAATTAAAATAAAATGAAAGATTTAAGAATAGTATTTATGGGAACTCCAGATTTTGCTGTTACCATTTTAAAATCTTTACTAGAGGCAAAATATAATGTTGTTGGTGTAATAACTGCACCAGACAAACCTGCTGGTAGAGGAAGAAAATTAAATCAATCTGCTGTAAAACAATTTGCATTAGAACAAAATCTAAATATTCTACAACCAACAAATTTAAAAAGTGAAGATTTTAACCAAGAACTAAAGGTATTAAATGCAAACCTACAAATTATTGTAGCTTTTAGAATGTTACCAAAAGTAGTTTGGCAAATGCCTGAACTTGGTACATTTAACTTACACGCTTCACTTCTACCTCAATATCGTGGTGCTGCGCCAATTAATTGGGCAATTATTAATGGCGAAAAAGAAACAGGAGTATCTACCTTTTTTATTGATGATAAAATTGATACTGGTGAAATGATTTTTCAAGAAACCATTGCTATAGAAGACAACGAAAATGCAGGAAGCCTACATGACAAACTTATGCACCTTGGAAGCGATTTAGTAATTAAAACAGTTTCAGAGATTCAAAAAGGACCAATACACACAAAACCACAAGTAGATTTTGAAGGTATTAAAACTGCATATAAATTAAATAGAGATAATTGTAAAATAGATTTTAATAAAGACATAGATACTATATACAATCACATAAGAGGTTTAGATCCTTATCCAGCAGCTTGGTGCTTATTAAGAAATGGTGATGACGAATTAGAAATTAAAATTCATAAAACCGAAAAAATCATTGAAAATCACAATTACACGTTTGGCAAGTTAGTCGTTTCAAAAAAAGAGCTTAAAGTTGCAGTACCAAAAGGTTATCTAAATTTACTTGAAATAAAGGTACAAGGCAAACGTAAAATGGACGTAAAATCTTTGTTAAATGGTTATAATTTTGAAGAAAACTCAAAACTTCTGTAAAGCCCTACTATCAGTACAACTGCAAAAAAGGACAAAAAACAAGCCTCTTTATTAACAAATACAATAAGTTATTAACAAAACAAGGTATTTCCCTTGCTATTGCTTGTATGGTATGATATTCCTGCTAAATTTGTAAGAGGATATAATTATATATCGTACTATTAATTAATAACTAAAATTAAACATTATGAACAAAACAGATTTAATCGACGCAATGGCAGAACACGCAGGAATTACTAAAGCAGCTTCAAAAAAAGCTTTAGAATGTGCGTTAATAGAAATTGAAGGAGCTTTACAAAAAGGAAACAGAGTTTCTTTAGTAGGTTTTGGATCTTGGTCAGTTACAAAAAGAGCTGCTAGAGATGGAAGAAATCCTCAAACTGGAGCTACTATCAAAATTAAAGCTAAAAATGTAGTAAAATTCAAAGCTGGTTCTGATTTATCTGGTGCTGTAAACTAAGCATTTAGTTAATCAATAAGCTTATAAAAAAGCTCTCAAATAAAATTTGAGAGCTTTTTTTATGTCTAAATGTTATAAAATAGTCGATTTAAATAAAAAAAGCTATCTTTAGTTTAGAATTAGCCATAAACATATGACCGAAATAAAACCAAAAAAAGGAAATCTACTCTTTGCAGAACCAACTATAATAGGTGATATATCTTTTAATAGATCTGTTATACTTTTAACTAATAATAGTAAAGATGGTTCAATTGGTTTTATATTAAACAAACCCTTAACTTTTACAATTAGCGATTTAATTCCTGAAATAGAAACACCTTTTAAAGTTTATAATGGCGGACCTGTAGAGCAAGATAATTTGTACTTTATACATAAGTCTCCAGAATTAATTCCAGAAAGTATAGAAATATCTAATGGAATTTTTTGGGGCGGACATTTTGATACTGTAATTAAACTTATTAAAGAGGCAAAAATAAAACCTAACGATATAAAATTCTTTTTAGGCTATTCTGGATGGGATTATAATCAGTTAGAAGAAGAATTGAAAACTAATGCTTGGATTGTTTCTGAAAATATTTACAAACAAGATATTATAGAAAAAGAGGATGAACTTTTCTGGAAAAATAAAATGATAGAGCTTGGTGGAGATTATTCAATCTGGTCTAATGCACCAGAAAATCCAAGTTATAATTAACCTAAACGAATTTTCATATTAATTTTTTGTAGTAAAAAACTAGCTGCTTCAGAATTAAAAAACTTCTTTCTATAGTTTGTTACAGGTAAAATTCCTGTAATAACATTGGTTATAAACAATTCATCTGCTTTCTGCAATTCAAAAGGAGAAATCGAAGCTTCTTCTAAAGTATATTCTGGTAATAACTTAATAAGTTCAATTAGCTGTTTTCTCATAACACCATTTAAACATCCATCTAATAATGGAGGGGTTTTTATAACAGTATTTTTAACTAAAAATAAGTTTCCGTTTAGCGCTTCTACAATGTTTTTATTAGTATTTAATAATAAACAATTATTGAAATCGTTTTCTTTTGCATAAATACTTGCCAATATATTTAATGCTTTATTGTTAGTCTTTAAGGTTGATAATAAGCCTGGAGCAATAAAAAAATCTTTAAACAAATCAACTACATAG
>NZ_JBELDZ010000028.1:0-29811 GCF_042094015.1 Aurantibacter sp.
TATTCAGTTATGCTACGAGGCCATTTTGAGAGTGCAAATATATTTCTTTTTATGGTATTAGCAAAGTATTACAATTAAATTATTTATTTTTAATGTTATGAAAGAAATAGAGTATTTAATTAGGGATATAAAAGATTTTCCAAAACCAGGAATAGTATTTAAAGATATTACGCCTTTATTAGCGAATCCAGAAGCAGTTAGATTTTGTGTTGATGAATTTGCGCTTAGAATTGATAATCTTAGGATAGATAAAATTGTGGCAATTGAAGCGCGTGGTTTTTTCTTTGGAATTTTATTAGCTCAAAAATTAAATATACCATTTGTGCCAGTTAGAAAATCTGGAAAGCTTCCGGGAAAAACAATTTCAGAATCCTATAGTTTAGAATATGGTCAGGATAGATTAGAAATTCACGAAGACGCTATTTCTAAAGGCGATTTGGTTTTAGTTCATGACGATGTATTAGCAACTGGTGGAACCGTAAATGCGGTAACTAAACTAATAAATAGACTAGAGGGCAAAGTTGTAGCTTATAATTTCTTAATAGAAATTGAATTTTTAAAAGGAAAAGAAAAATTAGAGAATGTTTTATTAGATTCACTTTTTAAGTATTAATCTAAGCTTTGCATAGTTACATAGGCTCTCCAGCCAATTATCGCTAATTGTAGCTTGGTTGCTTTGGTAAGGTCAAGTTGTTGTTTAGAATAGCTAGGTAAACAAATTTTATTAAATTTAGCTAGAGCTTTAAATATGTGGTTTTTCATGTTTTTTATTTTAGAAATAGAATACAGATTTCATTTTGTCAAAAATAGTTAACAAAATGAAATAACATATAGACATAAATAAATAACTAACTAACTTTTAACTTAGTTATGTTAAAGTTTTTAAAATGTTTATATCTAATTTCTAACTAGTAAAATTACCTAAAGATTTAATCTATATTTGTTAAAATTTTTTTAGAATGAAATTAAATGTACTAATATTCTTTTTGTTAATTACAAGTGTTACTTTTTCACAAGTAGTTATAAATGAATTAGATTGTGATAGTCCAGGTTTTGACGATAAAGAATTTATTGAGTTAAAATCTATTACGCCTAACTATGCTTTAGATGGTTTAGTGTTGGTATTTTTTAATGGATCTTCGTCTGGAGCAGACTCAAGTTATTATACTATAGATTTAGATGGTGGAATTACCGATGTAAATGGCTTGTTTGTTGTTGCAAGTGATAAATTAAACCCATTACCACAGATGATAATTTCAGAAAGTGTTTTTCAAAATGGAGCAGATGCTGTTGGTTTGTATACAGGAAGTTTTTTTGATTTTCCTAATGGAACTTTGGCTACAACAACAAACTTAATGGATGCAATGGTTTATGCAACTGGAGAAGCTGTAGATACAGGTTTACTTACGCTTTTAGGTGAAACAACTCAATATAATGATAATGGAACCGATGCTAACCCAAAAAGTATTCAACGATATGTAGATGGAATGGGAGCAGAAAGTTTCCTAGCAGCAATACCGACACCAAGACAAGAAAACGATGGTTCAGGAGTTATTCTTAATGCATTAGAGATATCAACAACCTTAACACAGTATAATGAAGGAGATACGTTTGATATTACTTTTACTTCTCAAAACCCGGTAGATGCAAATTATACGTTTGATGTAATTTTAGATAATGGAACATTTAATACTTCTGATTTTACTGGTAATACTACAAGTTTAGAGATTTTAATGGGTGATACATCTGTTTCCACGTCAATTACACTTGTTGATGATGTTTTAGATGAAGGAGATGAGGTTCTAGAAATAAAATACAGTAATTTACAATCGCCATTAATTCCATATAACGATTTTATAGACGTAAGAGTTGTAGATAATGATTTTACAGTTGCACCATATGGAACTCCATTAAACCCAACTTATGGAAATGTAACATCAACTCAACCAGTTGGTTATTATGATTCACTAGACGGTTTGTCTGGGGCAGTTTTAGAACAGGCAATTCAAGATATAATAGCTAATCCATCAATTGTAAGAGCTCAAACCTATAATGATGTTATAGATATCTTAGAAGAAGCAGATAAAAGTCCAGAACACAGTAATAAGGTTTGGCTGGTGTATTCTGAAGAAAGTAGACCAATTTTGGATTATCAAACAGGATCTACTAATACAGGGAAATGGAATAGAGAACATACATTCCCACGTTCTTTAGCAGATTATTACAGTATTGAAGCAGATGAAACTCGCGATGGAAAAGATATATTTTGGGCAACAAAAGCAGATTCTTTGCGTCATGGGAATAGCGATGCACATGCTCTAAGAGCTGCAGATGGACCCGAAAACAGTAGTCGTGGTAATCAGCATTACGGAGAATATAATGGTCCTATTGGAAATCAAGGTAGTTTTAAAGGAGATGTTGCAAGAAGTGTTTTGTTTCTTCAATTAAGATATAATGGTTTGAGTATCGAAAACGGTTTTCCATCTGTAGATGGGCAAATGGGTGATTTAGCAACACTTTTAGATTGGCATAGAAATGATCCGCCAGATGATTTTGAAATGAACAGAAACAATGTGGTTTATACATGGCAATTTAATAGAAATCCATTAATAGATATGCCAGATTTAGTGGAGTATATATGGGGAACACAGGTAGGGCAACAATGGAATAATTCTTTAAGTAGTGCTGAATTTAATACTGAAAAAATTGAAATCTATCCTAATCCATCAACGAATCAAATTAGAATTAAAGGCTTAAAAGATAAAAGTAGTATTGAAATTTTCGATGTTCAAGGAAAACAATTAGTGCCAAAAATGATATTAAAAGATGAAGTGTTTAATCATAATTTAAAAGCGGGTATGTATTTACTAAAAATACAACAAGAAGATAAAATAACTGTTAAGAAGATGATCGTCAATTAAAACGTTATGTAATTCTATTTTTAAAAAATAAAAAAAATGAATTTTGTATATATTATTGGTGGATTAGTTTGTTTAATTCTTGGAGGTAATTGGTTGTTAAAAGCAGCTGTAGGATTGTCTTTAAAGTTAAACATTCCAAAAATTGTAATAGGTATGACGGTTGTGTCTTTTGCAACGTCTGCACCAGAATTAATTGTCAGTATTAATGCTGCTTTAAGCGGTTCTCCAGATTTGGCTTTGGGTAATGTGGTTGGCTCTAATATTGCGAATTTAGGTTTGGTGTTAGGGATAACCTTGTTGTTAGGGAAAATGGATGTGCAAAAAAGTTTTTACAAAACTGATTGGCCAGTTATGATGATTGCATCATTAATGTTTTACGTTTTTATTGCTTTCGATAATAGAATTGAGTTTTATGAAGGCGTAATTCTGTTTTCATTTTTAATAATATTTCTAATATATCTTTTAAAATTTCAAAAAACTGCTGTTGTAGATGAAATGCCAGAAGATGATGAAGATTTACCACTTTATAAGGTGGTTTTGTTTTTGTCTTTAGGAGGTTTAGGTTTATGGGCTGGTTCTGAGTTTTTAATAACAGGAGCTACAGCTTTAGCGTCAGCTTTTGGAGTAAGTGAAAGAGTTATAGCGGTAACTGTTGTTTCTGTTGGGACAAGTATTCCTGAACTTGCGGCTTCTATTATAGCGGTAATTAAAAAAGAAAAAGCTATTTCTTTAGGTAATTTAATTGGATCAAATGTATTTAATATTCTAGCTGTTTTAGGTATAACATCTATGATTACACCTATAAATGTTATAGATAATAGATTGTTGTCAAATGATATGTTATGGATGTTAGCAATCTCATTTTTAGTTTTACCACTTGTGTTTATCCCTAAAGGTTTAAGGTTGAATTGGAAAGATGGTGTTATTCTTTTAGCTGTATATGTAGGATTTGTTTATGTTACTTTAACTTAATATCCGAGGGTTTATTTATTAAAAAACAAATTAATAATTAAACTTGGAATTGGTTATGTTGAATTTGGTTCTACTATATGTGTTTTATATCTAGTAAGAAGGTAGGTTGATAATTAGGAACATTTTGAATATTAACAGTTAACAGAAAAGCGCCACTAAACTCAAAGTTTAATAACGCTTTTGTTATTTATGTAATTACTAAAATTAGCTTAACTAATTTTAGCTGATTTTACGGTTTCAATAATTCTACCTGCAACTTTGTATGGATCTGCGTTAGAAGCTGGTCTTCTATCTTCTAGCCAACCTTTCCAGCCTTGCTCTACTGTAATAATTGGAATTCTAATAGATGCGCCACGATCAGAAACACCAAAACTAAAGTCGTTTATAGAGGCAGTTTCGTGTTTTCCTGTTAAGCGCTGGTCGTTAAATTCACCATAAATTTCAATATGCTCTTTTACTTTTGGTCTAAAAGCTTCACAGATTTTCTCATATGTTTCTTTAGAACCACAAGTTCTTAATGTGGTGTTAGAGAAGTTTGCGTGCATACCAGAACCATTCCAGTCTGTATCACCTAATGGTTTTGGGTGATACTCTATATAGTAGCCATACTTTTCAGTTAAACGATCTAATAGGTAGCGAGAGATCCAAATTTCGTCTCCAGCAATTTTTGCACCTTTAGCAAATAATTGGTATTCCCATTGACCAGAAGCAACTTCTTGGTTAATTCCTTCAAAATTTAAACCTGCATCAATACATAGATCAGCATGTTCTTCAACTAAATCTCTACCATGTGTGTTTCTTCCTCCAACAGAACAATAATACATTCCTTGTGGAGCAGGATAACCACCAATAGGGAAACCTAATGGTAATAGAGTTTCTTTATCCATAATAAAGTATTCTTGCTCAAAACCAAACCAGAAATCATTGTCATCGTCATCAATTCCAGCTCTTCCGTTAGAAACGTGTGGAGTTCCATCAGCATTTAAAACCTCTGTCATTACCAAAAAAGCATCTCTGCGTTCAGGATCAGGATAAATAGCAACAGGTTTTAATAAGCAATCAGAATTATCACCTGTAGCTTGTTTTGTCGAGCTACCATCAAAAGACCACATTGGGCAATCTTCTAAGTTTCCGCTAAAGTCATTTACAACTTTAGTTTTGCTTCTCATGTTTTGTGTCGGTTTGTAACCGTCTAACCAGATATACTCTAATTTAGTTTTAGCCATAATACGTTATGTATTTATATTTAAATTCTTTGCAAAGATATATCAAATAATAAAACCCTTATTGAAATAGGGTGTTTTTTGTGTTTAATTGTAAGAATTGGTGTTTTGCTGTTAAAAAAAGGGGGTAAATATATTTTTATTGGTGATTTTAGTTAATTTTGGGGTAAATTTTTAGGGTATGACTAATTTTAGGTTCAATGCGATAGAAAGAGTTTTAAAACGAGAAGCAATAAACGTAAAGTCGTTAAAAAAACGTTCGGAACATTTTGGTAAAAAAGTATTCAACTTTAATACTATGCGCCAATATGTAACAGCAAATGCGGTAGAAGAAGTTTTAGAAGCAATTAAAAGCAGAAAGACAATCAAAGAAAGTACTGCGGATTTAATAGCTTTAGGAATGAAAGAATGGGCTATTTCTAAAGGTGTTACACATTATACACATTGGTTTCAATCTTTAACAGGAGCAACTGCTGAAAAACACGATGCATTTCTTCAAATTTTGGATAGTGGATTGGCTATAGAACAGTTTGAAGGTATTCAGTTAATACAACAAGAGCCAGAAGCATCAAGTTATCCTAGCGGAAGTGTTAGGAATACGTTTGAAGCAAGAGGTTATTCGGCTTGGGATCCATCATCGCCAGCATTTATATATGGAACTACTTTATGTATTCCTACAATTTTTGTGTCCTATACGGGAGAAGCATTAGATTATAAAACACCATTGTTACGATCTATTCATCGAGTAGATGAAGCTTCTGTTGCAGTTTGTAAGTATTTCGATAAAAATGTAAAAAGAGTTGAAGCATTTCTAGGTTGGGAACAGGAATTCTATTTAATAGATCGAGCTTTAGTGAATGCTAGACCAGATTTATTATTAACAGGTAGGACTTTAGTTGGACAATCAGCAGCAAAAGATTATCAAATTAACGATAATTACTTTGGAACTATTCCAAATCGAGTTATGTCATTTCTAAGAGATTTAGAAGATCAATGCATTGCTTTAGGAGTTCCAGTAAAAACAAGACATAATGAATCTGCACCAAATCAATTTGAATTAGCACCAATTTTTGAAGAAGCTAATCTGTCTGTAGACCACAACGCTTTAGTTATGGATGTAATGGATAAGGTTGCAGAACGTCACTTTTTTAAAGTCTTATTTCATGAAAAACCTTTTGAACATTTAAATGGTTCTGGAAAACATAACAATTGGAGTTTGTCTACAAATACAGGAATTAATTTATTGAAACCTGGAAAAACACCAATGGGAAATCTTCAGTTTTTGACATTTTTTATTAATACCATAAAAGCAGTGAGAGATTATGAATCTTTATTAAGAGCTTCTATAGCATCTGCAAGTAACGATTTACGACTGGGAACTAATGATGCGCCACCAAATATAATTTCTGTTTTTATAGGTGAAAAACTAACAAAAGTACTTCTGCAGTTAGAAAAAGTAACTAAAGGAAAACTGTCTCCTGAAGAAAAAACCGATTTAAAATTAAATGTTATTGGTAAAATCCCAGAGATTTTATTAGATAATACAGATAGAAACAGAACATCACCATTTGCTTTTACAGGAAATAAATTTGAATTTAGAGCTGTAGGTTCTAAGGCTAGTTGCTCTAATCCAATGATGGTTTTAAATACTATTGTAGCAAAGCAATTAATCGATTTTAAAGCTGAGGTTGATCTTTTAATAGAAAAACAAGATTTACCAAAGGATGATGCTATTTTTAATGTACTTAGAGATTATATTAACGACTGTAAACCTATCTTATATGATGGGAATAGCTATAACGAAAATTGGGAAAAAGAAGCCAAGAAACGTAAATTAAGTAATTCTACTAATACGCCAGAAGCTTTAAAAGCCATCTTATTGCCTAAGTATATTTCCTTGTTTGAAAGTTTAAATGTTATGACAGAGCAAGAAATTAAGGCACGTTTAGAAATAGATTTAAAAGATTATGTAAAACGTCTTCAAATTGAAGGTCGTGTTTTGTCTGAGTTAGTTTTAAATCATATTATTCCTTCAGCAGTTACGTATCAAAATCAATTGCTAAAGAATGTAAAGGATTTGCAATTAATATTTCCAGAAGATTATCAGTTACACGCAAAATCTCAATTAGAATTAATTGCATCAATATCTAATCATTTACGTGTGGTTAAAACCGAAATGGATATTATGGTTCAAGCAAGGAAAAAAGCAAATGCGGTAGAAAGTCTTCAAAATAAAGCTATTATGTACTGTAATTCTGTAAGAACTCGTTTTGAAGACATAAGATATCACTCAGATAAGTTGGAATTAATCGTGGACGATAAATTGTGGACTATACCAAAATATCGTGAGTTATTATATACCAAATAAAAGCTTCGAGTTTTAATAAGAATAAATATATTTGCACTTTAAAATCTACCGTTATGAGTCAAGAAATTAGTAAACGATATGCACAACGTGGTGTTTCAGCTTCTAAAGAAGATGTTCACAATGCTATAAAGAACATAGATAAAGGTTTGTTTCCAAAGTCGTTTTGTAAAATCGTACCAGATTACTTGACTAACGATGAAGATTATTGCTTAATTATGCATGCAGATGGCGCAGGGACAAAATCGTCTTTAGCTTATATGTACTGGAAAGAAACAGGAGATTTATCTGTTTGGAAAGGTATAGCTCAAGATGCATTAATAATGAATATAGACGATTTGTTATGTGTTGGAGCAACAGACAATATCATGTTGTCTTCTACTATTGGACGCAATAAAAGTGTAATTACTGGCGAAGTTCTTTCTGCAATTATTAACGGTACAGAAGAATTAATTCAAGATTTAAAAGCGTTTGGTGTAACTATACATTCTACAGGTGGAGAAACGGCAGATGTTGGAGATTTAGTTCGTACTATTATTGTAGATTCTACAGTTACAGCAAGAATGAAACGTGCTGATGTTATAGATAATGCAAATATTAAACCTGGAGATGTTATTGTTGGTTTAGAAAGTTTTGGTCAAGCTAATTACGAAACATCTTATAATGGTGGAATGGGTTCTAACGGATTAACGTCTGCTAGACATGATGTTTTCGATAAATATTTAGCTAAAAAATATCCTGAGAGTTTTGATGCTGCTGTTCCAGAAGATTTAGTGTATTCTGGAAAAGTAAAATTAACAGATTCAGTCGAAGATTCACCAATAGATGCGGGTCAATTGGTGTTATCTCCAACAAGAACTTACGCACCAATTATAAAAGAAATTTTATCTAAGTTTAAAAGCGATACAGTTCATGGGATGGTACATTGTTCTGGTGGTGCACAAACTAAAATACTTCATTTTGTAGATAATTTACATATTATAAAAGATAATATGTTTAATGTTCCTCCATTATTCAAATTAATACAAGAACAGTCTAAAACAGATTGGAAAGAAATGTATCAAGTATTTAACTGTGGACATAGAATGGAATTATATGTATCTCCAGAAGTTGCAGAAGATATTATTTCAATTTCTAAATCGTACAATGTAAACGCTCAAATTATTGGTAGAGTAGAAGCGTCTGAAACTAAAAAACTGACTATAGAAAGCGAATTTGGAACGTTTAATTATTAAGTGTAACTAAGAAAAATAATAAAGATTAATAAGAAAAAGGCTTAACCTTAATTTAAATTAAGGTTAAGCCTTTTTTCATTTAGTCAGATTAATAAATTATCGTATTTTTACGTTTCAATATTATAACTACATGTTAGAGAAATTACAAATAGTTAAACAGCGTTTTGATGAGGTAAGTGATTTAATCATTCAGCCAGATATTATTACAGATCAAAAACGTTACGTTCAATTAAATAGAGAATATAAAGATTTGAATGCTTTAATGAAAAAGCGTGAAGATTATATTGAAGCCACTAATAATTTAGCTGAAGCTGAAGAAATTCTTGCAGATGGAAGTGATGCTGAAATGGTAGATATGGCTAAAATGCAATACGACGAAGCTAAAGAAGCTATTTCTAGTTTAGATGAAGAAATTCGGTTCATGCTAATTCCAAAAGATCCTACAGATGCTAAAAATGCAGTTGTGGAATTACGTGCCGGAACTGGTGGAGATGAAGCTAGTATTTTTGCGGGAGATTTATTTAGAATGTACAGTAAGTATTGCCAAAGTAAAGGTTGGAAAGTAGATACAGTAGATTTTAGTGAAGGAACAAATGGCGGGTTTAAAGAAATTCAATTTGAAGTTTCTGGAGAAGATGTTTATGGAATTTTAAAATTTGAGGCTGGAGTACATCGTGTACAACGTGTGCCGCAAACAGAAACTCAAGGAAGAGTTCATACTAGTGCAGCAACTTGTATGGTTTTTC
The DNA here is from genome assembly GCF_042094015.1 of Aurantibacter sp. NCBI lineage: Bacteria > Pseudomonadati > Bacteroidota > Flavobacteriia > Flavobacteriales > Flavobacteriaceae > Aurantibacter > Aurantibacter sp. Next base: position 9,463 of record NZ_JBELDZ010000028.1, read on the forward strand.
CAGAAGCAGAAGAGTTTGATGTTGAAATAAACCCTAAAGATGTAAGAATAGATTTCTTCTGTTCTTCAGGTCCTGGAGGACAATCAGTTAACACAACGTATTCTGCGGTTCGTTTGACACATGAGCCAACAGGTTTAGTTGCGCAATGTCAAGATCAAAAATCACAACATAAGAATAAAGAAAAAGCATTTAAAGTATTACGTTCTAGGTTATACGATTTAGAATTGGCTAAAAAACAAGAAGAAGATGCTGCTATTAGAGGTTCTCAAGTAACTTCTGGAGATAGAAGTGCTAAAATTAGAACTTATAATTATCCTCAAGGTCGTGTTACAGATCATAGAATAGGATTAACGCTTTACGACTTACCAAATATTGTAAATGGCGATATTCAAAAAATAATAGACGAATTACAATTAGCTGATAATACTGAGAAATTAAAAGCTAACGATAATGTGTTATAAAATTAAAGCCTCTTAAATTGAGGCTTTTTTTAATATCTTATTAGAATGACAACAGAAGCATTAGTAAATCAAATTAAAAAAAAGCAATCATTTTTATGTATTGGTTTAGATGTTGATTTAGATAAAATTCCATCGTATTTATTACAAGAAGAAGATCCTATTTTTGCATTTAATAAAGCTATTATAGATGCTACACATCATTTATGTGTGTCGTACAAGCCAAACACTGCTTTTTATGAAGCTTATGGTTTAAAAGGATGGAAATCTTTAGAAAAGACTATTAAATACTTAAACAAAAATTATCCCGAAATTTATACAATAGCAGATGCTAAACGTGGCGATATTGGAAATACTAGCACAATGTATGCTAAAGCTTTTTTTGAAGATTTAGCGTTCGATAGTGTTACAGTTGCGCCGTATATGGGAAAAGATTCTGTAGAGCCTTTTTTGGCTTTTAAAAATAAGCATACAATTATGCTGGCATTAACGTCAAATCAAGGAGCTTTTGATTTTCAGACTAAAGATGTTGAAGGAAAAGAGTTGTATAAAATGGTTTTAGAAACGTCTAAGTCTTGGGTAAATAGCGAAAATTTAATGTATGTAGTTGGAGCCACAAAGGCAGAATATTTTAAAGAAATTAGAAGTATTGTTCCAAATAGTTTTTTGCTAGTTCCTGGAGTAGGAGCACAAGGCGGGAATTTACAAGATGTTTGTAAATACGGATTAAATAAAGATATTGGTCTATTAATTAATTCTTCAAGAGGAATTATTTATGCATCTAAAGATGCTGGTTTTGCAAATTCTGCTGCGTTTAAAGCTGAAGAACTGCAAAAACAAATGGCAGAGATTCTTTCAAAATAAGTTGGGATGCGAATTGTTAGTTTAGTACCATCGCAAACCGAATTACTTCATGATCTAGGTCTTGAAGATCAAATTGTTGGAGTTACTAAATTTTGTGTTCATCCGCTTCATTATAAATCTACAAAAGTAAGCGTTGGAGGAACAAAGCAAATTAAACTTGAAAAAATTAAAGCTCTAAAACCCGATATTATTCTTTGTAATAAAGAAGAAAATACTAAAGACATTGTTGAGGCTTGTCAGGAAATTTGCAAAGTACATGTTTCAGATTTATATACAATTAAAGACACTTTAGAACTTATAAGTTTTTATGGTGATATTTTTAATAAAAGAGCCGAAGCTAAAATTATTGTAGATAAGATTGGATTTCTTAAATCTGACTTTGAAAGTTTTATAAAAGATAAAGAAACAATAAAAGTGGCTTATTTTATTTGGCGAAATCCCTGGATGGTTGCTGCCAATACTACATTTATAAACTATATGTTGAAACTTAATAAGTTTGAAAATGTTTACGCAAACTTAGAACGTTATCCAGAAGTTGATATTACTAAAATTCAACAAGAAGGTGATCCGGAAGTTATTCTATTGTCTAGTGAGCCTTATCCGTTTAAAGACGAACATGCTTTAGAATTAAAAAAGTATACAGATTATGCAAAAACTATTCTTGTAGATGGAGAATTGTTTTCCTGGTATGGAACTAGGCTTTTAAAAGCATTTGACTACTTTAAAGATTTAAGAGTTAGGCTCTAGGTAATTTAATCTATTTAGTTTATTTAAGGTTTTAATGGCTTTGTATTCAAAAAAATCGCTTAAACCAGAGTCAGTTTGTTTAAAGTTGTAAGCCTGTTCAATTAGAACTTTGTATTTGTCTTTAAGTTGTTCTTTATAGCGTACAATTTTCTGTGGGTTATTCATAGTATTAGTTGTTTGCTAATTTAAATATAGTTAATTGTTTGATATATAGGTTTTTAAAAAGAAGTTATTTTTGAATTTTAACAAAAAAAGCTATTTAGATGACTAAATAGCTTTAAGGTTTAATTAATATAAGAAAGATTTAATCCTGTAAAGCAAATACTTTCTTTAATAGATCTGTAGCTCTTGAGCTTACTTTTGTTCTAATTTCTTTTTCTTCTATAGCAATCATTTTATATACACCTTTCAGCGCCTCGCCAGTAACGTAGTTTGTTAAATCAGGATTAACATTATTTGTAAAAGGAATAGCATTATATTTTGTAATTAAATTATTCCAAATTTGATCTGCTCCAACTTTTTCAAAAGAATTTTTAATTACGGGTTCAAAGCTTGTAAATAATGCACTTTCTGTATTTGTTTTTAAGTAAGTAGTTGCAGCATTATCATTTCCTAGTAAGATGCCTTTTGCATCATTAAAGTTTATGTTTTTAACTGCATTTATAAAAATTGGAGTTGCTTGTCCTACAGCATCTTCGGCAGCTCTGTTTAGAACTTTTAACCCTTCGTCTGCTAAGTTGCCTAAACCAATATCTCTTAAGCCTTTATCTACTTTCTGTAATTCTTCAGGTAATAATATTTTTACTAATTCATTTCTAAAAAAGCCATCTTTAGCTGTTAATTTTGAAACTTGTTTGTCAATCCCTAAATCTAAGGCTTCTTTTAATCCGTTAGCCATATCTAACTGAGAAAGACCAATTCCACTTGTTCCTGTTGGAAGGTTATTAACAACTTGTTGTAGCTCGTTACAAGAAGTGAAAACGACTAAAACTAAAACTAAACTTAATTTCTTCAACATAATATTATAATTTTTATGCAAATATAAGAGTTAAGTTAGTATTGTAAGCTTCAAATAATAGCATAAAATTATTTTTTGATTTTACTTTAGTATCAGATCTAATTAATACATCAGTATTTAATAACTTAAAACATTTAATGAACAGTATGTTGTGTTTTCTTCTAGTTTAAATTTAAGTAAAATAACATTTTAGATTTTGTGGGGAATTAGTTTTGCAAAATTCGTAAATTGCAACGTAAAATAATACACTCAATTACGAATGGAACAAATAAACACTTATAAACCTAAATATAAAGTAAGAATAGTAACTGCTGCAGCTTTGTTTGATGGGCACGATGCGTCAATCAATATTATGCGTAGAATTATTCAATCTACAGGAGTGGAAGTTATTCATTTAGGTCACGACAGGAGTGTTGAAGAGGTTGTAAATACAGCAATTCAAGAAGACGTTAATGCCATTTGTTTAACTTCTTATCAAGGAGGACATAATGAATACTTTAAGTATATGTATGATTTACTTAAAGAACGCGGCGCAGAACATATAAAGATTTTTGGCGGCGGCGGCGGCGTTATTCTTCCTTCGGAAATTAAGGAGTTAATGGATTATGGAATTACTCGTATTTATTCTCCAGATGATGGTCGTGCTATGGGACTTCAAGGTATGATTAATGATTTGGTTGAAAAATCAGATTTTGCTATTGGAGATAAATTAAATAATGAAGTAGATTATCTTTCAAAAAAGAATCCTAAATCTATTGCTCGTGTTATTTCTTCTGCTGAAAATTTTCCTGATGTAGCGAAGAATGTATTAGATCAAATTCATAAAAAAAATGAAACATCTAAAACACCAGTTTTAGGAATTACAGGAACTGGTGGAGCTGGAAAATCATCTTTAGTAGATGAGTTAGTTCGACGTTTTTTATTAGATTTTCCAGAAAAGACAATAGGTTTAGTCTCTGTAGATCCATCTAAGCGAAAAACAGGTGGCGCATTGTTAGGAGATCGTATTCGTATGAATGCTATTAATAATGGTCGTGTTTATATGCGTAGTTTGGCTACACGTCAATCTAATTTAGCATTATCAAAATATGTAAATGAGGCAGTTGAAGTTTTAAAAGCTGCAGAGTTTGACTTGATTATATTAGAAACCTCAGGTATTGGACAATCAGACACAGAAATAATGGAGCACAGCGATGTTGCATTATATGTAATGACGCCAGAGTTTGGAGCAGCAACGCAATTAGAAAAAATTGATATGCTAGATTTTGCTGATTTAGTGGCAATAAACAAGTTTGATAAACGAGGTTCTTTAGATGCTTTACGCGATGTTAAAAAACAATACATGCGTAATAATCATCTTTGGGATGTTCATCAAGATGATTTGCCTGTTTTTGGAACTATTGCATCTCAGTTTAACGATCCAGGAATGAATACGCTTTATAAGGCGATAATGGATAAGTTGGTTGAAAAAACTGAAACTGATTTAAAATCTACTTTCGAGATTTCTAAGGAAATGAGTGAGAAGATTTTTGTAATTCCTCCAAGTAGAACAAGATATCTATCAGAAATTGCAGAGAGTAACCGTGCTTACGATAGTACTGCATCTACTCAAGTTGAAGTTGCTCAGAAATTATATGGAATATATAAAACATTAGAATCTGTTTTAGAAACAACATTAACTTTAGATAAAGCAGGAATAGCTTCAGAATCAGTACAGAACACTTCAGAAGACAATAAAGACTTTGTAAGATTATTAGTCTCTGAATTTGATCGCGTAAAATTAAATTTAGATCCTTATAACTGGGAAGTGATTATTGGTTGGGACGAAAAAGTAAATAAATATAAAAGTCCTATCTATACTTTTAAAGTTAGAGATAAGGAAATTAAAATAGAAACACATTCAGAATCATTATCTCATTTACAAATACCAAGAGTAGCTTTACCAAAGTATAAAGCTTGGGGAGATATTTTAAAATGGTGTTTACAAGAAAATGTCCCTGGAGAATTTCCATATACATCAGGATTGTATCCATTTAAACGTACAGGAGAAGATCCAGCACGTATGTTTGCTGGTGAAGGTGGACCAGAAAGAACAAATAGACGTTTTCATTATGTAAGTGCAGGTTTGCCAGCAAAACGTTTATCCACCGCTTTCGATAGTGTGACGCTTTATGGAAACGATCCAGATTTAAGGCCAGATATTTATGGTAAAATTGGTAATGCAGGAGTTTCAATTTGCTGTTTGGATGATGCTAAAAAACTGTATTCTGGTTTTGATTTGGCACATGTGTTAACTTCGGTTTCTATGACAATTAATGGTCCAGCACCAATGTTGTTAGGATTCTTTATGAATGCTGCCATTGACCAACAATGTGAAATTTACATTAAAGAAAACGGTTTAGAAAAAGAAGTTGAAGCAAAAATCACTAAAATTTACAATGACAAAGGTATAGATAGACCAACGTATAATGGAAACTTACCAAAAGGAAACGATGGTTTAGGTTTGTTTCTTTTAGGAGTAACTGGAGATCAAGTTTTGGATGCTGCTATTTATGCAGAAATAAAAAAGAATACTATAGCACAAGTTCGTGGTACAGTTCAGGCAGATATTTTAAAAGAAGATCAAGCACAAAACACATGTATTTTTTCTACTGAGTTTGCATTACGTTTAATGGGAGATGTACAAGAATATTTTATTGAAAACAATGTGCGTAATTTCTACTCAGTATCTATTTCTGGATATCATATTGCAGAAGCAGGAGCAAATCCAATTACGCAATTGGCATTAACATTATCTAATGGTTTCACTTACGTGGAATATTATTTAAGTCGTGGAATGGATATTAATAAATTCGGTCCAAACTTATCATTTTTCTTCTCAAATGGAATAGATCCAGAATATGCGGTAATTGGTCGTGTTGCTCGTAAAATTTGGGCAAAAGCAATGAAAAACAAGTATGGTGCAAATGCAAGAGCACAAATGCTTAAATACCATATTCAAACCTCTGGTAGAAGTTTGCACGCACAAGAAATAGATTTTAACGATATCCGAACAACGTTACAAGCGCTTTATGCCATCTACGATAATTGTAACTCGTTACACACAAATGCTTACGATGAAGCTATTACAACTCCAACAGAGGAATCTGTTCGTAGAGCAATGGCAATTCAGTTAATTATAAATAAAGAATTAGGTTTAAATAAAAACGAAAATCCAATTCAAGGTTCTTTTATTATTGAAGAGCTAACAGATTTAGTAGAAGAAGCTGTTTTATTAGAATTTGATAGAATTACAGAACGTGGTGGTGTTTTAGGTGCTATGGAAACAATGTATCAACGTTCTAAAATCCAAGAAGAAAGTTTGTATTATGAAACATTAAAGCATAATGGGGAATTTCCAATTGTTGGTGTAAATACATTCTTAAGTTCTAAAGGTTCTCCAACCGTTATTCCTGCTGAAGTTATTAGAGCAACAGAAGAAGAAAAGCAATTTCAAATTAAAACATTAGAAAGCTTGCATAAGTCTAATAATACAAAAGATTTATTAAAAGGCTTACAGGTTAAGGCTATAACAAATCAGAATATATTTGAAGCTTTAATGGATGTTTGTAAAGTATGTTCATTAGGACAAATAACAGATGCATTATTTGAAGTTGGTGGACAATATAGGCGAAATATGTAAATATAAATTCATTTTAAAATCAGATATATTGTGTTTGAAGTAAAATGAGAAAAGAAACAGATTAATTTATTATAGGCGCAATTTTTATATCTTGCACCAAAATTATAAAAGCACTTAAATTTTTAAGTGCTTTTTAAATTTATAGCTATGTCATTTAAAAAACTTCATCCAATAATTAAAAATGTTTTAGAATCTAAAAACATTTTAAGCTACGCGCCAATTCAAAAGCAAATAATTCCATATATCAAATCGGGAAGTAGTGCTTATGGTATTGGACCAAAAGGTTCTGGTAAAACCACAGCTTTAATTATGGGCGTTTTACAGAAATTAAAGTGCGAGGCTTTTGAAGACGAAGATTCTCCAAGAGCAATTATTGTTGTAAAAGACAAACAAGCAGTTTGGGATTTGGCAGAACGTTTTGAAGAATTTACAAAGCACACAAATTTACGAGTTTATAAAGCTTACCAAGAATTTGATTTAGAAAAACAACGGGAAGAAGTTTATCATGGTGTAGATATTTTAATAGTAACACCAAAACGTTTAAACAAACTGTATTATCAGAATAGTTTACATATGGGCGAATTGTTATTGTTTTGTGTTTATGATGCAGATTTTTTAAGCAGAAACGAATATCATAACGATGTTTTACGTATGTCTGAAAGTGTAAGTAATAAATGTAAATTTGTAATTATATCTGAAACATACAATAAGAAAATAGCAAATTACCAAGACGCTTTTATGTATAATTCAGCTTATGTAGAAGTTAAAAAGGCTATTGAGATTCCTGAAGTTGATATTAAAACCGATGACACTTCAAAAGAATAATGTTACAAAGTCAAAGACCAAGTCTTCTGAAGTTTTTTAAACTTTCTAAGTTCACTTCTTAAAATAGGTAAATAGTCTTTTCCATTACTATTGCAATTTTCTAGGCGTTTACAGTTGCGGTATAACTTGTTGGTTAATTGCTTTACTAAAGTAGCGTGTTTATATTTTTTATCAGAAAATGGTGCTTGTTCAGCTTTTAAAATATGAGGCGCTAAAGAAACCGATTGTTGAATAATATCTCCCGAAAAATAAATGTTTTCATCTTCTTTTCCATCGTGAGATAAATGCGCTAAATCCTGATTTAAATATGTAGATATATTATGAGATAATGTGAAAATATCTATTGCTTTCTTGTAAACAGGCGATTCAGATAAATGTAAAGGCGCATTCATTAATATAGTAATCTAGGGTTATTCAAATTTACTCACAACACATTAAATTAAACTTTTGATTTTAAAGTAAAATCGTATATTTGATTTAACTATTAATGAATTTTAATTAATCAGCTTTAGTATGCTATTAGATAACCTTAGTTGGAAAATTTTAAAATATTTACAAACTAATGCACGTATGTCAAGTGCAGAAATTGGTAGGCAAGTTGGTATTTCTTCTCCAGCAGTAACAGAGCGAATAAAAAAAATGGAAGATTTAGGTATTATAGAAAGCTATAATACTATGGTTTCTCCATTAGATGTTGGCTACCAATTAAAAGCAATTATAAATTTGCGAGCTTTTATGGGTAAATTAAAACCCTTTTTAGAGAAAGTGAAAACGTATGATGAGGTTGTAAATTGTTACCGTATTACAGGAAATGAAAATATTGTAATGGAAGTAGTTTTACGCAATCAAAAACATTTAGAATCTTTTATAGATCAGCTTATTGTATATGGTGAAACTAAAACCCAAATTGTGTTATCTCATGTTGTTAAAAATAACTCAATACAAAAACCATAACACATTTTTTTATAACTTAAGCCAATCAAAATAAATACTATGAAAAACTATCTAACTATATTTTTAATTATATGTCTTTTATCCTGTAAAGATCAACCACATAAAGTAAATGGCGCAAATTCTAAAAGTGTAATTAAAGACACAACTTATGTTAAAGATAATTACAGTAAAAAAGAAGTGTCAATAGTAATGAGAGATGGCATAAAATTGCACACCACTATTTATTCACCAAAAGATACAAGTAAGTCGTACCCAATTTTAATGATGCGAACTCCATATAGTTGTAAACCTTATGGTAAAGAAAAGTACAAACAAAAAATAGGACCTAATTCATATTTAATGAAAGAAGGTAATATTATTGTTTATCAAGATGTTCGTGGTAGATGGATGAGTGAAGGTGTTTACGATAATATGCGTGCTTATATTCCTAATAAAACAGATAATTCACAGATAGACGAATCAACAGATACTTATGATACTATAGACTGGTTAGTTAAAAATGTAAAAAACAATAATGGAAATGTTGGTGCTTGGGGAATTTCATATCCAGGTTATTATGCTACATATTCAACAATAGATGCTCATCCAGCATTAAAAGCAGCATCGCCTCAAGCGTGTATTGGAGATTTCTTTTTTGATGATTTTCATCATAATGGTGCTTTTCTTTTAAGTTATTTTAAAGCTGTTTCATTGTTTGGAACTCCAAAGTCTTCACCAATAGATTCTGCCTGGTATAAGTTTCCAGATTTTAAAACAAAAGATCAATATCAGTTCTTTTTAGATGCAGGTCCATTAAGTAACTTAAATAAGTATTTTAAGTACGAAAAAGCAGATGATACAAGAATAGATAATTCGAATACAGTAGATGACTTCTTTTGGGAAGAAATTGTAGATCACCCTAATTACGATAGTTTATGGAAGCCTAAAGGTTTAATTCAGAATTTAAAAAATATAAAACCAACTGTAGCAACAATGGTAGTTGGTGGTTTTTTTGATGCTGAAGACTTATATGGTCCGTTAGAAACGTATAAAGCTATTGAAAAACATAATCCTAATAATTATAATACTTTAGTTTTTGGTCCTTGGGACCATGGACGTTGGGCAAGAACTGATATTAAAAATTATGTAGGTAATTATTATTTTGGAGATTCAATATCTCTAAATTTTCAAAAACATGTTGAAACTAAATTTTTTAATCATTTCTTAAAAGGAAAAGGTGATAAGAATTCTGGATTACCAGAGGCTTACGTTTATGATTCTGGCAGAAAAAAATGGAGTAGTTATGATGTTTGGCCACCAAAAAATGTTTCAAAACAAAAAATGTTTTTAAATGCGAGTCAAGACTTATCAAAAGATAAAAAAGGAGAAACAAAAGCAACATTTATAAGTGATTTAAAACATCCAGTACCGTATTCTGAAGATATTAAAACAGTTTTTACGCCAAGAAAATATATGACAGATGATCAGCGTTTTTCTGCAAGAAGACCTGATGTTTTAGTATTTGAAACCGAAATATTGGAAGAGGATTTAACTTTAGCTGGTGATATTATGGCAAAGTTAAAAGTTGCCACAACAGGAACTGCTGCAGATTGGATTGTAAAAATAATAGATGTTCATCCTAACGAAATTGATGAACAAGAAGAAGGTATGCAAGATCACTTAAAGTTAAGTAACTATCATATGATGGTAAGAAGTGAAGTAATGCGTGGACGTTTTAGAAATAGTTTTGAATTACCAGAACCTTTTGAGTCTAATACAAAAACAGCAGTTAATATAAAGCTACAAGACGTTTATCATACCATAAAGAAAGGACACAAATTGCAAGTTCAAATACAAAGTACTTGGTTTCCATTAATTGATTTGAACCCACAAACCTTTGTGCCAAATATATATAAAGCTAAATCTGAGGACTTTAAAACCCAAACACATTCGGTTTTTAATGATTCGGCGATAGAATTCTCAATTTTAGAATAATTATAGCTAAATCACAAAAAAAAGAAAACAGTGTTTGGTTTTAATTAAGCGCTGTTTTTTTGCTTTAAAAAACGATGTAATATATATAACAACAATACGCAAGTTATTGCTAATTCAGTCATAATATACCAAGTGCCATTATAACCAATTTCATCTATAAGCTGTAGTCCAGCATTAAACCCAAATACACTTGCTATGGAAAAAGCCATAACATACATTGCCATATACTCACCTTGATTTTCACCTTTAGACAAATCCATTGCAATAGAGTTTGCAAAAGGAAATGCAATCATTTCACCAATTGTCATAAATAACATTCCAATAATTAAAATTCCAGACCAACTAGTAATGTTAAGTACTATAAAACTTAAACCAGTTAGTAAAGCACCAAACATAACTAAATACGCTTTGTTGTATTTCTTTTTTTCTAACCAACTAATTGTTGGCATTTCTAATAGAAAAATAATAAAGCCATTTGCGCCTAATATTAGCCCAATTTCTGGTTTAGTTAAAAAATGGATTTCATCATAATATAGAGGCATTGCAGAGAAATATTGAAAAAACACCACTGCAAAAACTAACATAGAGAAAAATAAAATCATAAAAGGTTTGTTAGAATAAACTGAATTTGAGTTTTTAACACTTAAATCATCTTGTATAACTGTTTTTTTAGGATTTAAAACTTTAAATAAAACTATGGTTGCAATAATACATGTAACACCATCAACCCAAAACAACCCAGAATATCCCATTGTAGCAATTATAAAACCACCAACAGCTGGACCAGCAGAAAACCCAAGGTTTATTGCTAATCGAATTAGAGTAACACTTCGTGTTTTATTTTCAGGTTTACTGTAAGTATTCATAGCAACAAACATTGCAGGTCTAAACGTGTCCGCAACAGTCATAATTAAAATAATTCCAATACAAAACTCTTCAAAGGTTTTTAAATATTGCATTCCAATAAATAGTAAACCTGTTAAAAATAGGCTTCCTACCATAACTTTGTAGTAGCCAATTTTATCTGTTAGTTTTCCTCCAATCCAAGTTCCAGCAACAGATCCAATTCCAAAACAACTCATAATCCAAGCAATGTTGTTAGTTGAGAATTCTAAATCTTCTTTTAAGTAAAGTGATAAGAAAGGAATTATCATTGTTCCTGCTCGGTTAATAAAAGTAACCAAGGCAAGCCACCAAACTTCTTTAGAAAGTCCAGAGAAAGTATTTATATAATTAGTAAATAATTTTTTCATAATTATTAATTCTGGTAGATGTATAAATATAAAAAGTCCAACACTAAGGTTGGACTTTTCTAAATTGATTTATTTAATAGAGATATTACATAAACATATAGCTAATCCAATCCTTAAAAAAAGGTTTTGAAACTTTGGTGCAATATGTTTGTCTAATTAGCATTATTTGTAATAATTTGTGTAAACCTAATACATTTTAATTATACTTTTACAATTAAATATCATTTTTACTATGAAATACATCATTATATCGATTATAGTTCTTTTTGTGTCTCTAAGTTGTGCACAACAAAAAGAACCTTTGTTGGGCGAAACAGATTATCAAAAAGAACAAAACGCAAAATTTAAAGATGCATCTGAATCGCCGTTAACTACAAAAGATTTAAAATCCTTTAAACAGTTAGATTTCTATAAATTTAATGCTGATTATAATGTTGAAGCAAAAATAACTTTACAACCAAATAGCGAGTATTTTGAAATGCCAACATCTACAGATAGGAAACCGCTGTATAGAGTTTATGCTATTTTGTCTTTTGAATTATTTGGAAAACCATATGAACTAAACGTTTATCAAAATGAAGATCTGTTAAACGAAAAAGGTTTTGAAGATTATTTGTTTTTGCCTTTTATAGATAATACAAATGGCGAAACTACTTATGGTGGCGGACGTTATATAGAATTAAGTGTTCCGAAAGGTAACACATTAAGTATAGATTTTAATAAAGCATTTAATCCTTATTGCGCTTATAATTATAAGTATTCTTGTCCAGTAGTTCCAATAGAAAACACGTTAGATTTAAAAGTTGAAGCTGGCGTAAAAATGTTTAAAAAGAAGTAGTTGCTAAATAGACTTAGATATGTATAATCCAAGAAACACGGCAGTAAAACCAATTAGAACACTAAGAATAGTATAAATCGCAAAACTGGTGAAGTCTCCAGATTTTAAAAATGTTTGATTTTCAAATGCAAAGCTTGAAAATGTTGTAAAACCGCCACAAAATCCTGTAGCCAGTAATAAAGTGTAATTTTGAGATAACGTATTAGATTTTAATGTATAGCCTAATATTAAACCAATAAATAAGCAACCTAAACAATTTACTAGAAATGTTCCGTAAGGAAATTGCACTGTGTTTATGGTTTTACTAATTAAATAACGCAAAGCGCTTCCAAATCCGCCACCTAAAAATACTAATAAAACGTTTTTCATTTTAAGGAAATAAGAAGGGTTTATTTGAAAACAAATTTAATGGCAGCTATTAAGCCTATAAAACCTATAAAGGCTAACAAAACCCATAATGTTCCTTTGTAGTTTTGTTTATGGAGCTTTAAATCTTTTCTGTACATAACAGCAATAATAATAGCAAATACTATGGCGAAAATTATTCCGAACGTAATTTGACCTGTACTAAACATAAAATTCTATAAAAGTTATTATCTTTCAAAAATAAACAATTAAAAATCAACATTAAATTATTACGTTACTAATATGAAAGATAAAATAGAAGCCGTTAAAGCATTTCATACCGCATTTAAAATTGGACATAGAGAAACACCAAAAGCAGATTTAGGTAAAGCAAAAAACACTTTGCGTTTTGATTTAATGAAAGAAGAAAACGAAGAATATATGGAAGCTGCACAAAACAACGATTTAGTTGAGGTTGCAGATGCTTTAGGCGATATGCTTTATATATTATGTGGAACTATTATAGAACACGGATTACAACATAAAATAGAAGATGTTTTTAACGAAATTCAAAAAAGTAATATGAGTAAGCTTGGAGAAAATGGAGAGCCAATCTACAGAGAAGACGGAAAGGTTCTAAAAGGACCAAATTACTTTAAGCCAAATATTAAAAGTATTTTAGAGTCTTAGGAATAATTTAGAATTGTCAGGTCGAGCACAGTCGAGACCTAATTTTTTTGATAATAAAAAGAGCACTAATAAAAAATGCCTCTAAAAATATTTTTAGAGGCGTTTTAAGTTTTAATTATTTTGAGACCTTATGTCTCCAATTGTGTTTGTCCTCGGTAATGTTATACTGAATATCGTTTAGTGTTTTCTTGAAGAAAGTAGCATAGCTATCTTTCATTACAGGCAATTCGTGTTTAAAGTCCGAATGTTTAAATCCTAAAATTGGATTAATAACAGCAGCAGTTCCAGAACCAAAAATTTCTTTTAAACTTCCGTTTTTTGCTGCTTCTTTAATTTCTGCAACAGAGACACGTCTCACTTCAACATCTATATTATTGTCTTTAGCTAACTGAATTAGACATTTACGTGTAATTCCATCTAAAATTCTATCGTTAGTTGGAGCAGTTACAAGTTTATCATTAATTCTAAAGAAAACATTCATAGTTCCTGCTTCTTCTAAATATTCGTGAGATTTAGCATCGGTCCAAATAATTTGTTGGTAACCTTCTTTATGAGCTAAGCTTGTTGGGTAAAACTGAGCAGCATAATTTCCAGCAGCTTTTGCAAAACCAACGCCACCATCGGCAGAACGACTGTAATCTTCAGCAATAATAACTCTAACTTCTCCAGCATAATAAGAACGTGCAGGAGAGCAAATAATCATAAATTTATATTCTTCTGAAGGCGAAGCAGAAATGGCACCTTGAGTAGCAATAACAAAAGGTCTAATATATAAAGAGTTTCCAGCGCCTTTTTTAATCCATTCTTTTTCTAATAATAATAATTCCTCTAAGCCTTCAAAAAAGAATTCTTTAGGGAATTCTGGCATAGCTAATCTATGTGCAGATTTGTTAATTCGTTCAAAGTTGTCTTCAGGTCTAAATAAGAAAATTGCATCATTTTCGTCTTTGAAAGCTTTCATACCTTCAAAAACAGCTTGACCATAATGAAAAACTCTAGCAGAAGGATCTAAAGTTAAAGGTTCATATTTAGAAATAGTAGGATTTTGCCATTTACCATCTTTAAAATCACAGCTAAACATATGATCGGAAAATACGGTACCAAATGGTAAATCGTTAAAATTAACAGTGTCAATTTTAGATTGGTTAACTGGTACTATATTTAATTTACTCATAATTTAATTTACTTGTTTTTTTAATCTTTTGCAAAAATACAATTTTTGAAATGCGAAAACCTTAATATTTTAATAAAAAACAGTAAATTTACCATTAAATAAAACTTATAATTATGAAATATGCAGTTGTAGTGTTTTTAGCACTGTTTTTAGGTTGTAAAAACGAAACATATAAATCTTTTGGAGAGAAAATTATATCAGATGATGCTATTGAGGTTTCTTCTATGTTGTCTCATTATAAAGTCTTAAAAGAAGGAGATACTTTAGATACTAAAATAACAGCAAAAGTTTTAGATGTTTGTCAATCAAAAGGTTGTTGGATGGTTTTAGATTTAGGAGAAGATCAAACTGCTAGAGTAAAATTTAAAGACTATGGTTTCTTTATGCCTAAAGATATTAAAGGGAAAGAAGTTGTTGTAAATGGAAAAGCTTTTGTAAATGTTATGCCTGTAGATGAATTAAGACATTATGCAGAAGATGCTGGTAAGACTAAAGAAGAAATTGCTGCAATTGTAGATACAGAAAAGACGTATTCGTTACTTGCAGATGGCGTTTTATTAAAACAGTAATGGTTATAAATCCCAAAATTGTTGTAACAGATGATGGATCCAATACATTAGTTCATCCAACAATTGGGGCTCATTATCATTCAACATTTGGCGCAAAGCAAGAATCCGATTTTATATTTATACAAGAAGGCATAGATTTCTATGTTAAAAAGTTAGATGTAAAATCGGTTTCTATTTTAGAAATGGGTTTTGGTTCAGGTCTAAATGCATACAATACTTTATTATATGGCTTAGAGCATAATATTTCGATTAACTATTGTGGTATTGAAAAATACCCAATTGATGTTAAGTTGATTTCTGAACTAGATTACCCTAAAATTTTAAATTCTGAAAATACTGCCAATTTGTTTCAAAATATGCACACTTCTAAATGGGAAGAATATTCTGAAATATCAAAAGAATTTCAACTAAAAAAAATAAATAAGTCATTAGGAAATATAGATTTAGAAGAAAAATTTGATATTATTTATTTTGATGCTTTTGGACCAAAAGATCAACCTGAATTATGGTCTGTATCTGTATTCGAAAAAATGTTTAGTCTTTTAAATACTAACGGAATTTTAGTTACATATTGTTCTAAAGGAATTGTAAAAAATGCTTTAAGAGCAGTTGGTTTTGATTTGCAACGTTTAGCTGGTCCACCAAGTAAAAGACACATTTTAAGAGCTACAAAACTTTAAACAAAATTGTTAAACCTAACTTAATATAAGACTTTAAACTGATTTATGATTGTATTTTTATAATAAAAAAATATGATAAAAGTCTTAATAACTGGCGCCACAGGATTAGTTGGAAAAGAAATTGTTAAGCAATGCTTTGAACAAAAATATTCTGTACATTATTTAACGACTTCAAAAGCTAAGATAGTTTCTAAAAAAAACTATCAGGGATTTTATTGGAATCCTTCTAAAAATGAAATTGATATAAGTTGTTTAGAAGGTGTAACTACTATTATTCATTTAGCAGGAGCAAGTATTGCGCAACGTTGGACGGATAAGAATAAAATTAATATCCTAAAAAGTAGAGTAGAGTCTGCTTCTATATTATTTAATCTTTTGAAAAACCAATCACATCAGGTTGAGCAATTTATTTCTGCAAGTGCTATTGGAATTTATCCGCATTCTTTAATAAATTTCTATTCAGAAAATACTAAAGAAAAAAGTACTTCTTTTTTAGGGCAAGTAGTTTCGGAATGGGAAAAATCAGCTAATCAATTTACTAAATTAGATATAAAAGTGTCTAAGGTTAGAGTAGGTTTGGTTTTAGATGTAGAAGAAGGTGCATTACCAAAAATAGTTAATCCTATTAAATTTGGTTTAGGTTCAGCTTTTGGTAGTGGGAAACAATGGCAATCTTGGATTCACAAAACAGATGTGGCGGGAATCTTTATGTATATTCTTAATAATAGATTAAAAGGTGTTTTTAATGCAGTTGCACCAAACCCTATAACAAATAAAGAGTTAACAAAACAATTAGCTAAGCTTTTAAAAAGATCTTTGTTTTTGCCAAATATACCAAAATTCGTGATGAAATTAATTTTGGGAGAAATGCACATTTTGCTATTTGAAAGTCAGCGCGTGAATTCTAAAAAGATTGAAGATTTAGGTTATCAGTTTAAATACTATTGTATTAAACCTGCGTTAGAAAACCTGTTAAAATAAGAACAATCTAAAATTTAAAAAAAGCCCAACTTATTATTTAAGTTGGGCTTTTTTACAAAAAAATGGTAGTTAGGCTTTATTAGCTGTTACATTAATTTTTAATTCTACATCATCTTTAATTAAGTAGTCGCCTAATTTAGCGGCATCCATAATTTTTCCTGAGTTATGACTAATGTTCCATTCAGTTCTGTCAATTGTAAATGTATCACTTGTAATGGTTACAGTATTGTTGCTAACAACAACTTTAACGTCAAAGGATATGTTTTTTGTTATCTCTTTTAAAGTTAAGTTTCCGCTTATTCTAGAACCTTCAACTTTGGTTATTTCAAACTTGGCAGTTGGGAATTTTACAACATCAAAAAAGTCTTCATTTAACAAGTGGTTAACTAAATTACTATTTCCTTCAGATTCTTCAGGTATGTCGGTGCATTTTAGGGATCCAATATTAAAATTGAAATTCCCGTCAACCAAAGTATTATCTTTAATATTTACTGTTCCTCCAGCTACGTTAAATGTGCCTTCGTGTCCACCAATTATTTTATTTGCTTTCCAGACTAATAAAGAGTTGTCATCAACTTTGTAGCTTTCTGTTTGATTTGTGCTATTAATAATTTCAGCTTCAGTTATTTCGCTAGTTTTGGTGTCATTTTTACATGATGTAACAACTAATCCTAAAGCTATAATTGTAAACCCTTTTAATATCGTTTTTTTCATATTATATTTAAATTATTCAGTTAATTGTAAAACTACTGATTTAATATTCTGTTTTTCTAAAAATAAACTTAATGTTTTGCGTGACATTTTGACATTTTAATAATAATGGCAGTACTTTTGCCAATTCGTAATCAATAGTATTTAATCATAAATTAGTGATGAGTCAAGATAAAGAAGAAAATAACGTAGTAGAAGAGCAAGTTAATACAGCTCAAAATGAAGCGGAAACAATAGAAACAGAAGCTGTAGAAGAAGAAATAGAATTGTCTGTTGAAGAAAAACTACAAGCAGAAGTTGATCAAGAAAAAGATAAATTCTTGCGATTATTTGCAGAGTTTGAGAATTATAAAAAGCGTACATCTAAAGAGCGTATAGAGTTATTTAAAACAGCAAGTCAAGACGTAATGGTATCTATGTTACCGGTTTTAGACGATTTTGAGCGTGCTTTAACTCATATTGAAGATGACAAAGAAGCTGAAGAATTAAGAAAAGGCGTGGTGTTAATTTATCAAAAATTACTTAAAGCTTTAGAGCAAAAAGGATTGTTAGCTATAGATGTTAGAGCTGGAGATACTTTTAATGCGGATAATCATGAGGCAATTACACAAATTCCTGCGCCAACAGATGACATGAAAGGTAAAGTTATTGATGTTATTGAAAAAGGATATAAGTTGGGAGATAAAGTTATTCGATTTCCTAAGGTTGTAATCGGTCAATAAACAGACACTAATATTTATATAAAATGAAAAAAGATTATTACGAGGTATTAGGTCTTCAAAAAAATGCAACTGCAGCAGAGATTAAAAAAGGTTATCGTAAGAAAGCCATAGAATTTCATCCGGATAAAAATCCAGATGACACATCTGCAGAAGAAAAATTTAAAGAAGCAGCTGAAGCTTATGAGATATTAAGCGATGACAACAAAAAAGCACGTTACGACCAATATGGACATCAAGCATTCGAAGGTGGACAAGGTGGTGGTTTTGGTGGCGGTGGAATGAATATGGATGACATATTTAGTCAGTTTGGCGATATTTTTGGCGGCGGTGGTTTTTCTGGATTTGGTGGCGGACAACGTCAACGAACAGTTAAAGGAAGTAATCTTAGAATTCGTGTTACGCTTACTTTAGAAGAAATTGCTAATGGTGTAGAAAAGAAGTTAAAAGTTAAGCGTAAAGTTCAAGCAAGCGGAACAACTTATAAAACTTGTTCAACTTGTAATGGAGCAGGACAAGTTACTAAAATAACAAATACTATTTTAGGACGCATGCAAACCGCAGCAGCTTGCCATACGTGTCAAGGCTCTGGACAAACTATAGATAAGAAGCCATCAAATGCTGATGCACAAGGTTTAATTGCAGAAGAAGAAACAGTTGCAGTAAAAATACCAGCAGGAGTTGTAGATGGTATGCAATTAAAGGTGTCTGGAAAAGGTAATGCTGCTCCAGGAAATGGTATTTCAGGAGATTTATTAGTTGTTATTCAAGAAGAAGATCATCCTAAGTTACAACGAGAAGGCGATAATTTACATTATGACTTATATGTAAGTTTACCTGATGCAATTTTGGGCGCTTCTCAAGATATAGAAACGGTTACAGGAAAAGTTAGAATTAAGATAGAACCAGGTATGCAGTCTGGTAAAATTTTACGTTTACGAGGAAAAGGAATTCCAAGCATTAATGGTTACGGAAAAGGAGATTTGTTAGTTCATGTTAATGTGTGGACTCCAAAAACCTTAAACAAAGAACAAAAGCACTTTTTTGAATCTATGAGAGAAGATGAGCATTTTTCTCCTAAACCCGAAGGTTCAGATAAATCATTTTTCGAAAAAGTAAAAGATATGTTTGCATAATCGGTTAAATAACTAAAATCATTCGGTTTTTGTTTAACATTTTACACTTATTGTATTTTTAGTTTACAAAAAAATGGTATATTTGATATATCATTAGTTTATTCTAATGGTAATTTTTCTTTTTCATAGCAATTTTTTCCCATCCTTAATTTATTTTAAGGGTGGGTTTTGTTTTTTTTTATAGTACTTTATTAAAATAATACTAAACCTTTCGGTATTGCTCTTTATAACTTTATATTTACCATATAATTTCAAGATTAAATGAGTAAATTACTTCAGGTAAATCAAGTTTCTAAAAGTTTTGGAGATTATGTAGCGTTAAACAAAGTTTCTTTAGAAATAGAAAAAGGTCAGATATTTGGTCTTTTAGGCCCTAATGGAGCAGGTAAAACTACATTAATAAGAATAATTAATCAGATCACCGTAGCAGACTCTGGGGCTGTTTTGTTAGATGGAGAATCCCTAGCGCCTTATCATATTCAAAATATAGGTTATTTACCAGAAGAACGTGGTTTGTATAAATCTATGAAAGTTGGAGAGCAAGTACTTTATCTCGCTCAATTAAAAGGTTTAAGTAAAACCGAAGCAAAAAAACGTTTAAAAATATGGTTTGAGCGCTTAGAGATAGGCGATTGGTGGGATAAGAAAATTCAAGAGCTTTCTAAAGGAATGGCACAAAAAATACAGTTTATAATTACTGTATTACATAAACCTAAACTACTAATATTTGA
>NZ_JBELDZ010000029.1:0-29764 GCF_042094015.1 Aurantibacter sp.
TGGTCTGCAAAGAAACCACTTTTTTCTGGATATTTCAAACTTAAAATTTTATAAGATTGAATTGCCTTTTTAAAGTTTTTTTGTTCTACATAAATTCGTGCTAAAGTTTCTGTCATTAACTCTTCTGGATGAAGCATTTGTGCTTTAGCTAAATTTATATTTGGTTCTAAGTTTTTCTTAGGTTTTAATTTAGGGTTTTTAGAAATGAAAGATTCAATTAATTGATTTTTCTTAGCTATAATTGGATTTGTGGTTTTTTTAGAAGTATCTCCTTCTGTTTTTACAAAAACTTCTTTTTTAGTTGTTCTTTCTATAGGTTTTAATTGAGAAAGGCTTAACCATTCGCTAAAAGAATGTGTTTCGGATGTTTTAAAATCTAAAGGTTTTCCGATTTGAAGTGTGTCTTCGGGAGATTTTTCTTCTACAATTATTTCTTCTTTTGTTTCAGCTAAAAGAGTTGTTTTTTCTTCAAATAGATCAGGATTAAGTGTTGATTTAGAAGCATTTAACTGTTCTTGGAATTGTTCTTTGTCATGTTGTGTTTTTTCTGAAATGTCTTCAAAATCAACATCGATATAATATAACTGTTCTGAGTTGTGCTTTATAAATTCTGAAATACTATTTTGATTAAATTCTTGTGTTGTAATAAAATCAAATAAAACACTTCTGTCTGATGTGTAAGCAGCTGTGGTTTTTAAAGCATTATTATACTTAAAACTGTCTTGTTCTTTTAAACCTTTTAAGTATAAAGCTCTTGCAGATTGAAAGTATGGAAATTCATCAACTATTGTTTTTAATTCTATAGTTGTAGATTCCAGAATATGTTCAGGTTGCTCTATAATTTTAGAAAATTCTAAATTTGTCATATTACCAATTTGCAATAGATGCGTTAATAATATCTTGTGTTAAACGTTCAAATATCTCTTCTAAAGCTGTGTCTTTTTGACTGCCAATTAATTGTTCTGATCCAGCATAGTCATAGAAAAAGGTGAAGCTTTTTTCAAAGTCGTTTTCTTCTTTTTTTTTGTTATAAAAACTAA
The DNA here is from genome assembly GCF_042094015.1 of Aurantibacter sp. Classification (NCBI taxonomy): domain Bacteria; kingdom Pseudomonadati; phylum Bacteroidota; class Flavobacteriia; order Flavobacteriales; family Flavobacteriaceae; genus Aurantibacter; species Aurantibacter sp. Next base: position 1,041 of record NZ_JBELDZ010000029.1, read on the forward strand.
CCTTAACGCTAATGGTTAATCTATTTTGTGCCGCAGTACTATTTGCTCTTGCAGTGGTAGGAGAGATACGGTATTCTGTAATTTCACCTTCATAAATTAAATCTGCATTAGAATTAACTAAGTTTAAGTTGGTTTGATTAACTAATCTATCTTGTAAGGCAAGAGTAAAATCTCTGTCTAAACCTGGCTCTATAAGTAAGGCGTTATTTTGAAAATAATTAACTTGAAAAGATTCTGCATCTCCAACATCTATTCCTGTAAAAGAGTAAATGCCACAACTTGTAAATATTGTGCATATTACTATTAGTAAAAGGTATGTGAGTTTTTTCATTTGTTTTAAAACTAACTTATATTATTGATGCTAAATTACAATTTCTTTGTTCTGTTTTTTAAAATTTTAACGAAACTATAAATCGAACTGCTTTATTTTACGATATAAAGTACGTTCGCTAATCCCTAATTCTTCGGCAGCTAATTTGCGTTTTCCGCTATGGCGTTCTAAAGATTTTTTAATTAATTCTAATTCTTTGTCATGTAAAGATAAGGTTTCTTCTTCCTGAATTTCTTCAGCAAAATGATATTTATCTGGGCTAATTATTTCAGTAGATGCATTTTCTGGAATAGATAATACCTCTAATTTATTTGCTTCTTGTCCTTTAATATCAAAATCATTAGACTCATTTTCTGAACCATAAATTTTTTCAATTAAACCTTCGTTATCTTTTTGTATGTCTTTGGAACCGCCATTTTTCATTAGTTCCATTGTAAGCTTCTTTAAGTCATTTAAATCAGCTTTCATATCAAATAAGACTTTGTAAAGTATTTCTCGTTCGCTACTAAAATCACTTTCAGATTTCGTCTTGTTAATAACAGCAGGTAAGTTAGATCCTCCAGTTGGTAGATACTCATTAAGGGTTAAAGCAGATACATTGCGCTCTTTTTCTAAAACAGAAACTTGTTCTGCGACATTTCTTAACTGTCGGATATTTCCATTAAATCTATAATTTTGAAGCATACTAACTGCATCATCACTTAATTTAACCGTTGGCATCTTGTACTTAAGCGCAAAATCGCTAGCAAATTTTCTAAATAAGATATGAATGTCTTCTTTACGTTCTCTAAGTGGTGGTAAGTTTATTTCTATAGTACTTAATCTATAATATAAATCTTCACGAAAACGTTCTTTTTTAATAGCTTCAAACATATTAACATTTGTAGCCGCAACAATACGAACGTTTGTTTTTTGTACTTTAGAAGAACCAACTTTAATAAACTCGCCATTTTCTAAAACACGTAATAAGCGTACTTGAGTTGTAAGTGGTAATTCTCCAACTTCATCTAAAAAAATAGTTCCGCCATCGGCAACTTCAAAATAACCTTGTCTTGTGTTTGTAGCGCCTGTAAAAGCACCTTTTTCGTGACCAAAAAGTTCACTATCTATGGTTCCTTCTGGAATAGCTCCGCAGTTTACAGCAATATATTTATTGTGTTTTCTATGAGATAAAGAATGGATAATTTTAGGAACACTTTCTTTTCCAACACCACTTTCTCCTGTGACTAATACAGAAATATCTGTAGGAGCGACCTGTATAGCTTTTTCTAAAGCACGATTTAAACCAATGCTATTTCCTATAATTCCAAAACGTTGTTTAGTGGTTTGAATAGATTCCATAGTTGTTAATTGTTTTTAGAAAAGCCAACAGCTTCACCAATTAAGGTTGCTTTTGTGCAATCTGTTATTTTTACGTTTACAAAATCTCCTACGTTGTAATTTCCTTTTGGAAAAACCGCTACTACATTATATTGGCTTCTTCCAGACCATTGGTTATTAGATTTTTTAGATTCTCGTTCTACCAAGACTTCAATGGTTTTTCCTACATATTGTTTGGTGCGGAATTCACTATGTTCTAACTGTAAAGCAATTATTTCGCTTAATCGTCTACTTTTTGTAGCTTCAGGAATATCGTCTTCAAATTTACGCTCGGCTAAAGTTCCAGGTCTTTCAGAATAAGAATACATATAGCCAAAGTTATATTTTACATATTCCATTAGGCTTAAAGTGTCTTTGTGATCTTCTTCTGTTTCAGTTGGGAAACCAGCAATCATATCTTGACTTATTACACAATCTGGAATGATTTTTTTTATGTTATCTATTAGGGTGAAATATTCTTCTCTTGTGTGTAAACGATTCATCGCTTTTAAAACGCGATTGCTTCCACTTTGAACTGGTAAATGTATATGGTTACAAATATTATCGTATTTCGCCATTGTGTTAATTACATCTAAATGCATATCCTGCGGATTAGAAGTAGAAAAACGAATGCGCATTTTTGGAAAGGTTTCAGCACATAAACTTAAAAGTTTAGAAAAGTCGGTTGCAGTAGCTTTTTGCAGATCGCTTGCTTTTGCAAAATCTTTTTTAAGTCCGCCACCATACCAAAGAAAACTATCTACGTTTTGTCCTAAAAGTGTGATTTCTTTATAACCTTTTGAGGCTAAATCATTAATTTCTTCAATAATACTTTGTGGATCTCTACTACGTTCTCTTCCTCTAGTGAAAGGTACTACACAAAAAGTACACATGTTATCGCAACCACGAGTAATACTTACTAGAGCAGAAACGCCATTACTCTGTAAACGTACTGGTGAAATATCGCCATAAGTTTCATCTTTAGATAAAATTACATTTATAGCATCTCTACCTTCATTAACTTCGGCTAAAAGGTTTGGTAAGTCCTTATAAGCATCTGGTCCAACTACTAAATCTACTATCTTTTCTTCATCAAGAAATTTCTCTTTTAAGCGTTCTGCCATACAACCTAAAACGCCAACTTTCATTTTTGGGTTAGTTCGCTTTACAGCATTGTATTTTTGTAAACGTTTTCTAACGGTTTGTTCTGCTTTGTCTCTAATAGAGCAAGTGTTTACTAGAACTAGATCTGCATCTTCAAGTTTATTTGTTGTGTTGTAGCCATCTTTATCTAAAATAGAAGCTACAATTTCGCTGTCGCTAAAGTTCATAGCACAACCATAACTTTCTATAAAAAGTTTTTTTGTGTTTTCTTTTTTAGCATCAAGAATTAAAGCATCGCCTTGTTTACTTTCGTCTATTGTCTTTTCCATATTAGGTTGTAACTGCTTTATTGATTTCAAGAAGTATGCAAAGATAGTATTTATTTGTTTGTTGTGACAAAGTGGCAGTTATAAAAGTTTTGAAAAATAAGTTACATTTGTGTAACTAACCTTAATTATTATAAATATGATGTTGTTTAATAAATTGCAAGAAAAAATTAATTTGAATCCAGCTATAGATTTTGGAGATGTTTTTAATAAATCTATAGAGTTGTTTAAGAAAAGTTGGACTCACGGGTTGGTTCTTCAGTTAATTTCAATGGTAATAGTGTTGCCAATTATTATTATCATGTATGTACCAATAATTATGGCTGCTATTGAGTCTGAAAATGGGCAACTGGACCCAGAAGTTATGAGTGGAATGTTTGCAGGTTTTACTGTAGTTTCTTTCCTTTTGTTTTTTGTCGGCATTTTGGTTATCAGTGTTGTGGCGCAAGCACTTCAAGCTGGTTTTTTTAGAATTTTAAAACGATTAGATTATAACGAACCTGTAAAAACTTCAGATTTGTTCTATTTTTTAAAAGGGCAATATTTAGGACATATTATATCTATAATGTTAGCTTCATTAGTAATTAGTATTATAGCTTTATTGCTTTGTGTTTTACCTCTTTATTATGCAGTTGTACCAATGTCGTTCTTTACATTGTTTTTTGCATTTAATCCAGAGTTGTCAGTAAGTGAGATTGTTAAACTGAGTTTTAGTATTGGAACAAAAAAATGGTTAATAACGTTTGGTTTAGTTATAGTGGCATCATTATTATCATCTTTTGTAGGTTTTTTAATGTGTGGTATTGGGATCCTGATAACAGCTCAATTTACGTATCATCCAATTTATTTTATTTACAAAGAAGTTATTGGTTTTGAAGATAATGAGCCTCTTGATGAAATTGGTAAATAATAATTTATGTTATAAAAAAAGCCTTGAAATTCAAGGCTTTTTTTATGGGTTATAGATATGGTATGGAAATTAAAATTAGGTTGATATATTTTTTTTGATATACCTTTGCACTCATAAAAAGTGAAAAATGGCGAAGAATTTAGTAATAGTTGAGTCACCTGCAAAAGCAAAAACAATCGAAAAATTTCTTGGAAAAGACTTTAAGGTTGAATCAAGTTTTGGGCATATTGCAGACTTACCATCAAAAGTTTTAGGTGTAGATGTTGAAGATACTTTTGATCCAACTTATGAGGTTTCTGCCGATAAAAAAGCTTTGGTTAAAAAATTAAAAGCTTTAGCTAAAAAAGCAGATTGGGTTTGGTTAGCAAGTGATGAGGATCGAGAAGGAGAAGCTATTGCATGGCATTTGTCTGAATCATTGGATTTGGATAAAGAAAAGACAAAGCGAATTGTTTTCCATGAAATTACAAAGTCTGCTATTCAAAAAGCAGTAGAGAATCCAAGAGATATAGATTACGATTTGGTAGATGCGCAACAAGCAAGACGTGTTTTAGATAGAATTGTTGGTTATGAGCTTTCTCCTGTATTGTGGAGGAAAGTAAAAGGAGGATTGTCTGCAGGAAGAGTGCAATCTGTTTCTGTCCGTTTAATAGTGGAACGTGAACGTGAGATTATTGGATTTAATCCTGAGGCATCATATAAAGTAGATGCAGAGTTTACTACAAATGGTAATTATAGTTTTAAAGCAAGATTGCCAAAAGCATTTAAAAGCAAAAAAGAAGCCTTAGCTTTTTTGAATAAAAATGTAGATGCAAAATTTAGCATTGGAGATTTAACACAGAAGCCTGCTAAAAAATCGCCAGCAGCACCATTTACGACATCAACATTACAACAAGAAGCTTCAAGAAAATTGTATTTTTCAGTAAGTAAAACAATGACAATGGCCCAGCGTTTGTACGAAGTCGGTTTGATTACTTATATGAGAACGGATAGTGTAAATTTATCCGATGAAGCAAGAAAAGGAGCTGAAAAAGAAATTATTTCTGCTTACGGGAAAGAGTTCGCGCAAGAGCGTAATTATAAAGGAAAATCTAAAGGAGCACAAGAAGCTCACGAAGCAATTAGGCCAACGGATTTTAAAACACATTCTGTAGATATAGATCGTGACCAAGCTAGATTATACGATTTAATCTGGAAACGTGCTATTGCATCTCAAATGAGCGATGCTAAGTTGGAACGTACCAATGTTAAAATTGAAGCAAACTCTCATAACGAAACCTTTACAGCAAATGGTGAGGTAATTAAATTTGAAGGATTCTTAAAAGTATATCTTGAAGGAACGGATGATGAAGATGTAGAGCAAGAAGGAATGTTGCCAGCAATGAAAGTTGGAGAAACACTTCAGAATAAATATATTACAGCAACAGAACGTTTTTCTAGAGCGCCATATAGGTATACGGAAGCTTCTTTGGTTAAAAAATTAGAAGAATTGGGTATTGGTAGACCATCTACATATGCACCAACAATTTCGACTATTCAGAATAGAAACTATGTAGAGAAAGGAACTATAGATGGAGCAGAACGTGAGTATACACAATTGGTTTTAGATGAAGCTTCTGTTAAAGATAATTTATTGTCTGAAAAAGTAGGTTCTGATAAAGGTAAATTAGTACCAACAGATATTGGAATGATTGTAACTGACTTTTTAGTTAATCATTTTGAAAGTGTTTTAGATTATAATTTCACAGCTAAAGTTGAAGATCAGTTTGATGACATTGCTGAAGGAAAACAAGACTGGAAAAAGATGATGAAGTCTTTTTATGATAAGTTTCATCCAGTAGTTGAAGATGTTCGCGAAAATGCAGATCGTGAATCTGGAGAACGTATTTTAGGTAAAGACCCTAAGACAGGAAAGCAAGTAAGTGTTCGTTTAGGGAAATTTGGACCAATGGTTCAGAAAGGAACTGTTGATGATGAGGATAAGCCAACTTTTGCTAGTCTAGGAAAAGACCAACAATTAACAACTATAACTTTTGAAGAAGCAATGGATTTATTTCAGTTGCCAAAAACTTTAGGAGAATATAAAGATGAAGTTGTTGAGGTTAACAATGGTCGTTTCGGTCCTTATATTAAATACGGTAAAAAGTTTATTTCTTTAGCGCCAGGGCAAGAGCCATTAGATCTTGAAATGGATGATGCTATAGAGTTGATAAAAGAAAAAGAAATAGCAGATGCTCCAATTTATGACTATAAAGGTCATGGAGTAACTAAAGGGAAAGGACGTTTTGGACCATTTATTAAATGGAATGGACTATTTATAAATGTGAATAAAAAATACGATTGGGATACGTTGTCTAACTCGGATATTGAAGAATTAGTAGATGCTAAAATTCAAAAAGAGATAGATAAAGTTATCCATAATTGGGAAGAAGAAGGTATTCGTGTAGAGAAAGCACGTTGGGGTAGGCATAATATATTAAAAGGTAAAACCAAAATTGAATTACCAAAAACTGTTGATGCAGCAGCGTTAACACTTGAAGAGGTTCAGGGTATTATTGAAAAAAATGCACCTAAAAAGAAAACAGCAGCAAAAAAGAAGCCTGCGGCTAAAAAGAAAGCAGTAGCCAAGAAAAAAACAGTAGCTAAAAAGAAATAATTGAAATTCTTTTATCTATTTTACTAATGTAAAGCAGTAACTAAGTTTATGAATTTTAGTTTTTTATCACCAATATCTAATACAGTTCTTGAGATTATTCAAGACTTATCCGTACACGCTATTGGTTCAAAGATTAGAATTCATTCGGAAAAGTCTGGTTTGCCCGATTTAAATGGTGTTTCTGTAGCTGTAATAGGTGTTTTAGAGCAACGAAACAGTTCTAATTCTGATGTAGATTTACATTTTGACAACGTTAGGAAATCTTTTTATAGCTTGTTTCCTGGAAGCTGGAATACAACTATAGCAGACTTAGGGGATTTAAAACCTGGAGAAACTGTAGAGGATACTTATTTTGCTTTAAAAGAGACTTTAAGTGTTTTAATTAGCAAAAAAATCATTCCTATTATATTAGGCGGAAGTCAAGACTTAACCTACGCCAATTACAGAGCTTATGATGCTTTGATGCCAATGGTAAATGTTGTTAATGTAGATTCTAATTTTGATCTTGGAGATGCTTCAAAGCCTATATCGGATAAGAGTTTTGTTGGGAAGATAATATTAGATGAGCCTTATAACTTATTTAATTATGCAACTATAGGTTATCAGACTTATTTCAATTCTCAGGAAGAAATAGATCTTGTTAAAAAGCTTTATTTTGAAGCGTATAGGTTAGGGGATGTTTCAAATAATATTAGATTAGTAGAGCCTGTAATGCGGGATGCTAATTTAGTGACTGTAGATTTAAATGCTGTAAAAGCATCAGAAGTTAGTTTGTCTCAGCAAGTTTCACCTAATGGGTTTGATGGAAAAGAAATTTGTGCTATAGCTCGCTATGCTGGAATTAGTAATAAGTTGTCATCTTTCGGTATTTATAATTATAAAGTTTCAGTTAACGATTCAGCTACATCTATGTTGTTAGCTCAAACGTTATGGTATTTTGTAGAAGGTTTGAATGGAAGAGTAGAAGATGATGATTTTTCAAAAGATAAAAATTTTCAGAAATTTATTACTTTGGTTGAAGATCAGGAACTTATATTTTATAAGAGTTTGATAACAAATCGTTGGTGGGTAGAGATTCCTTTTTTATCAACTGTTAACAATAAGTTAAAAAAGCATGCGTTATTACCTTGTGCGTTGCAAGATTATAAAGACGCATGTAGTAATATAATTCCAGAAAGATGGTATAAGGCATTTCAAAAAAACAGCATTTAAATTAAGAATTCTTTAACAAAATGGTTAACTTTCGGTATGATGTTTAATTTTATCGATTAAATGAAGAATAAATTAATAAAAAGTTGCTTTTAAATAAATAATTAAATATGTTTACGGTCTTAATTTTTGAGAAACATATAATTTAACCTCAGAGTTTTTATATAATTATGAAGAAGTTTGTATTAATAACGGCAGTTTTAGCACTTTTAGCGAGTTGTAATTCAGGAAATGACAAAGGGCAGCTTGTAGGTGTAAAAGGTAAGAAGTGGCATCCAGAAAAGCCTTACGGAATGACTTTGGTTCCTGGAGGTTCTTTTATAATGGGTAAAGCAGATGATGATTTAGCAGGTGTGCAAGATGCTCCGGCTAAAACAGTTACTGTTAGAGCATTTTATATGGATGAAACTGAAATCACAAACAGCGAGTATAGCCAGTTCATTGAGAATGTTAGAGATTCTATAATTAGAACAGAGTTAGCTGAGATGGCAGATGTGGAAGGTAAGACCCCAGGTTCTGATGATATTGGTGAATTTGCATATAAAGGTTCTGATGAGTCTGAAGAATTAACACCATATCAAGAATATATGCGTGATAATTATGGGAATGATCAGAAAATGCTTAATAAAGAAGTTGATTTGATCTTTGAAACTTCAGAATATCCAGATGTTTTGTATGCAGAAGTTATGGATGGAATGTATATTCCTTTAGAAGAATCTTATAACGGACAACGTACATGGGATGTTAAGAAGTTTGTCTTTGAATATTCTTATATGGACATAGAGAAAGCTGCTCGTGATAAAAAATTATCTCGTTCAGATGTCATAATTAGAGAAGAAGTTGAGATTTATCCAGATACTACTGCTTGGATTCGTGATTTTGCGTACTCTTATAATGAGCCAATGCATAATGATTATTTCTGGCATGCGGCTTATGGAGATTATCCTGTCGTTGGTATTTCTTGGACTCAAGCGAAAGCTTTTTGTCAATGGAGAACAAATTATCATAACGATTATAGAAGAGAAAAGAAAATACATGCTGTAGGTAGATATAGATTGCCAAACGAAGCAGAATGGGAATATGCTGCTCGTGGAGGACTTCAGGCTGCAACATACCCTTGGGGTGGACCTTATGCTAAGAATGACAGAGGTTGTTTTATGGCTAATTTTAAACCATTAAGAGGAGATTATGCAGCGGATCAAGCTTTGTATACAGTGGAAGCTGATGCATTTGAGCCAAATGATTTTAACTTATATAATATGGCAGGTAATGTTTCAGAATGGGTAAATTCATCTTACGATCCTGCATCTTATGATTTTGCATCTACTATTAATCCTAATGTTAATGATGCAAGTAATCAGCGTAAAGTAGTTCGTGGTGGTTCTTGGAAAGATGTTGCGTACTTCTTACAAGTAAGTTCTAGAGATTATGAATATGCAGATTCTGCAAGAAGTTTCATCGGTTTTAGAACTGTTCAAGATTATATGGGGACAGAAGTAACTGCTAACACAAAATAAGATATAGAAACTTAGTTTCTATATAATAATAATAACTATTAATTAACTTAACAACTAAAAATTTAAAAATTATGGCACAAGTAAGTACGTACAAAAAAGCAATGGGTTACCTTTATGGTATTGGAGCATCAGTAGTAATATTAGGAGCATTATTTAAATTAATGCACTGGCCAGGAGCATCTATAATGTTAATTGTAGGTTTAGGAGCTGAAGCACTAATCTTCTTTGCATCTGCATTCGAAAAGCAAGAAGGAGATTTAGATTGGTCTTTAGTATATCCAGAGTTAGCAGGAGGACAATCTTTAGGTAAAAAAGGAAAAGAAGCACCAAAAGATGCAGAAGGTTTATTGTCTAAAAAATTAGATAACTTATTAAAAGATGCTAAAATTGATGGTGAATTAATGGCTAGTTTAGGTAATAGCATTAAAAACTTTGAAGGAGCAGCTAAGGGTATATCTCCAACAGTAGATTCTATGGCAGCAACTAAAAAATATGGAGAAGAAATGTCTATTGCTGCAGCACAAATGGAATCATTAAATTCTTTATATAAAGTACAAATGGAATCTGCATCTAAGCAGGCTTCTATTAATGCTGAAACTGTTGAAAATGCAGGGAAATTAAAAGAACAAATGCAATCTTTAGCTTCTAATTTATCTTCTTTAAATGGAGTATATGGTGGAATGTTAACTGCAATGAACAAAAAATAATTAGTTTACTAATTTAATATTTATTAACTAAAAAAAACTAATTTTTATGGGAGGTGCTAAAGAAACCCCAAGACAGAAAATGATAAGCTTAATGTATTTAGTTCTAATAGCAATGTTAGCATTAAATATGTCTAAAGAGGTTCTTTCTGCTTTTGGATTAATGGACGATAAGTTCGAGAATGCAAATACACTAATTACAGAGAATAATACAAAAACTCTTGCTTCTTTACAGGCAAAAGCTGAAGAAAAACCAAAAGAGTTTGCTGTTCCAGCTAATAAAGCTGAACAAATCACTCAAATATCTAAGCAGTTTTATACATACTTAGGTACTGTTAAAGCTGATGTTTTAAAAGGTGGAGGATTTGAGATAGATCCTGATACTGGAAAACTTCCTTTTGATACAATGGATAAGGGTGATTATATTGACGAAAACTGGTTTAATGGAGATAAATTAAGCAAGAAAGGTCAAAAAATGATGGAAGTTATTAATAAGTATAAAGCAGATGTTAAAAAGGTTGTTGGTAATGACGTTAAATATACTAAAGCTTTAGAAAGTTTTAATTCTAAATTTAATACAGAAAATATTAAAGCTAAAGATGGCGCTAACAAATTATGGTTAGATTATCACTTTAAAGGATTTCCTGCTATTGCTTCTATTACTAAATTAACAGCAATGCAAAATGATGTTAAGACTACTGAAGCAAATATGTTTAACCTATTTTTAGGAAATACACTAGATGAGGCAGTTTCTTTAAAGAACTACCAGGCTATTGTATTGGCTGATAAATCTGCATTTTTTGCAGGAGAGAAATTTCAAGGTAAAGTTGTTTTAGGTAAATATGCAGATGTAACTCCAACTAAATTAATGGTTAATGGACAAGAAATTGATTTGTCTAAAGCTATTGATTCTACAGGAGCTGCTCGTTTAGACTTTAATGTTGGTAACGTAGGTGAACAAAAAATTGATGGGGAATTTACTTTCTTAGAAGATGGTAAGCCTTTACCAATTAAAATTGTTGGTAACTACGTAGTTGTACCAAGACCAAATTCTGCTACTATTTCTGCAGATAAAATGAATGTTGTTTATAGAGGTTTACAAAACCCAATGACTATTTCTTTTGCAGGTGTTCCAGATAATAAAGTATCTGCATCTGGTTCAGGATTAAAGAAAACTTCAGGACAAGGTAAATATGTTGTAACTCCAGGTTCTGGTAGAGAACTTAAAATTAATGTTTCCGCTACTTTAGATGATGGTTCTAAAGCTTCTGATAGTCAAGTATTCCGTATAAAGGATATACCAAAGCCTACAGGAACTTTTAACGGTCAAATGGATACAGCTAAATTACCAAGAAGTAATGTTGAAATAGGTAAAGTAGGAGCTTTGTTACCTGATTTTGTTTTCGATTTAGATCTACAAGTTACTAGCTTTAAATTTAAAGTACCAGGACAAGCTACTATTAACTGTAATGGTACTCGTTTAAGTGGTACTGCTAAATCTGCTTTAAGAAAAGCAAAAAGAGGAGCAACAGTTCAATTCTTTGATATTAAAGCAAAAATTAAAGGGAATAGCATTAAATTAAAAGGTGTTTCTCCAGTAATTATTGAATTGACTAACTAATAAAATCAAGCATCTGATTCTTATTAATTTATAAAAAATCAAAACAGATGAATTTAAAATCATTATTATTAACTGCTTTAGTTTCAGTTTCATCTTTTGGAATTGCGCAATCAAATTTATTGAATGCAACTCATCCAGATCAAATTGGTGTAAAAACTGAAGAACAAAAGGCATTAGACAACGATCATCCTTTAGAGTATGGTTATGTTGGTGATAGAGATATCCTTTTTTCAAGAATGATTTGGGAAAAGATAGTATTAGATGAGCGTGTAAATTTTCCTCTATATTATCCTATTGACACTAACAATATTGGTAGTGATAGACGTAGTTTGTTTGATGTTTTATGGAAAAATGTTAGTGATGGTACTATTGCTAATGTTTATGACGATTCTTACTTTACAGGAAAAAAAAGTATGAAAGATTTAGGTCAGCAAATGGTTGATATAGATACTTTAGATGTTGGTTTTGATCAATTAAACCAAGATGGTTATATTGATCCAGAATATATCATTAAAACAGAGATTCAATCAGCTAATGTTACAGCTTACCATATTAAAGGAACTTGGTATTTTGACAAACGACAAGGAGAATTAAAATATAGATTAATTGGACTTGCTCCAGCAGCAGCTGATGTTAATTTTATTAATTCTGATGATCAAGAAAATAAAAATCCTATTCCTTTATTTTGGGTTTTTTATCCTGATGTTAGAGATATTTTGCATGAAGCTAAAACGTATAACACTAAAAATAGTGCAATGCCTTTTTCTTTTGATCATGTATTAAATTCTAGACGTTTTAGTGGTATAGCTTTTAAAGAAGAAAATGTTTATGGGGATAGACAAATTGATGAGTATATTCCAGAAAACTCTTTAATGCAATTATTAGAATCTGAAAGAATAAAAGAGAAGATTAGAAACTTCGAATTAGATATGTGGCAATTTTAATTATTGCTTAACTATAAAAAAAAGGTTCACAGAAATGTGAGCCTTTTTGTTTTTAATTAAAATAAGTTAGTAGGTAATCGAATTCTATATATAGAATTTACATTATTTTAAAAATTATTGCACAAATTTATTTATATTTTATATGGAGCGTAAGCTTATAGTAATTTTATCTTTGTTAGTTTATATATTAGTTAAGGACTAGACTTGATACTGTTAGGTAAAGATTGCACTCACTTGTTGATTATGAGAATTATTTGATTGAGGAGGTATTATTTTATATAATAATATCAAGAGTATACATTAGTTTTCTAGTTAAAGGACTGTTCTAACCTAGCTATATAAATGTTTTGAAGTAATTCAAATTACTAAATACGATTTAGTGTAATAATATTTATACTACTCATAAAAAAGCCTAGACATTTAACTGTCTAGGCTTTTTTATGAGTAGTATATTTTGGTTTTTAAGTTTAATTACTACCTTCAGGTAGTTGCTGAGTAAAAATATATGTTCCTGTTGGTGGTCCACCAAAAACGGTATTACTAGGATTGTTAAAAATGTTATCACTTATGTAGGGCACATCACTTGAAGCTCCTAAGTATTGTGTGATTCCATTCATATTTATATCAGTGTTACTATAACCTGAAGAAATAAATGTTCCTGTTGGTGGCCCACCAAATACAGAATTATTTGGATCATTGAAAATATAAGTACTAATTGCCGGTATATCAGAGAAAGCTCCTAAATAATTTAATTGTCCATCTCCGTTAGCATCACCAGACCATAATGCTAAACTACCATTTTCTAATTCTTTTTGTGCATCTGTTCCAAAATTTAATGTACTAGTATTTGTTAGGTCTAAAATAGTTGTTTTCCTAGATAATGCAATAGCGCTATTTGACATGATCCCCAAATGATTTCTATGATTTACTACGACATAATAAGGTTTGCCTGGGATTTCAAAACCAAGACTGCTAACACCATCTATATCTACAACATCTCCATCTCTTTGTAATAAAGCAGATCTTGAAGCGATTACTGACGTGTTATCTATAGCATCCCTTAATTCAATCCAAACCCAATCTACTATTGCATTAGTGCCTGAAACACTTAAAGTGCTTGTATTTGTTGTAATAGCATCTATGTAAGGACTTGTTATAGGTATTAAATCTAATGTTCTTAAATCGTCTCTCATTAAGCCTTCTTCACCTGTTGTAGGATTTGTAGCTGCACCTTGAAGAATCATTTTTATAGAGACATCTGCTTTTTTCAAAATTTCATCTAAAGCAAATTCAACATTGTTTTCTGTAAGTGTAACGTGAGCTTCATTGTGATCTGGCATATACCAGTTTACAAATGGTGTTTGTGGATTGGTCGTTATAGTATCATCCCAAGGAGTATCTCCAGTACCTAGAGTTATGTTTTCATACCAATCTATATTTGGATTTGTGTTTAATGCCATTGCACTTACGGTTGGAATAAAATTAAAATAGTCTGTAGTAAGTGAACCAAAAAATGCATTTATAGTAGGATCTGCTGTACCAAAACCTGCTGCTAAAGCTCCTAAATCAAAAAGACCACCAGGAGCTGCGTCTATTCCTTTAGAAAAAGATTCTGATTCAGCATCTGTTTCAGCATTAATATCACAGAAGCAAAGCCATGGAGCATCTATCCAAATATCTGCTATTTTTATAGTTTGCCCTGCATTTGGAGAATACCAAACATCAAAATAAGCGTCTGTTAATACGGCAACGCCAGGAATAAATGCATCCAAAACTCTGTCGCCAGGTTCTACATCATCTCCGTTTTTATGTTGATAAGGGTTACCAATACCACTACCATTAATTAAAGATACATTTCGTGTAGTTTCAGGAAAACCAGAGGTTGTTAATCCGTTAATGCCGCTGAAAAAAACTGTACTATAAGGATGTTTTATAGGTAGTGTAAGGTTTGGATTAAATTCAGCTATTTCTCCATTTGCTAAATGTGGTTCAAAATGATCTGTAAGCATTTGTCTTGCTGCAGGAGATTTTAACATTCCGTCTACAATTGGACGCAAAGATTCTAAGCTAAAATTACCAACCCAAGTGTCTAAACCATAAGCCAAGTAATTAAATAAGTTTTGAAACCCAATAGGAACATTTGCACCAAGGTGTGGAGAATCAAAAGACATCCATAATCTTGTTTCGTGATCAAAACCAACATTACCAGGATCTTGCTCCATATAGTTTAAAGCGTAACGTGTAATTAATCCACCCATACTAGGGCCAATAATTACGTTCTCTTCATCACCTATTTTTTGACTATTAATTAGTGTTATAATATCTACAACAGAAAATGCATTTCGCTCAATAAAATCGGCTCCACCATCAACAACAGTACTTCCAGGGTAGTCTTGTGCATCAATTACGGCATCATTATTAACATCTGTTGATTGAGCAAACGATTGTAAATTACCGTTTTGAAGTACAAAGTAACTAGGAAAATTAATTAATACAACATCATGGTTTTCATCTGCTCTAACATTATCTGCTAAGTTTTCTGTTAGACCATTGCTTTCAAAATTTAATAGCGAATATATACCATCTATAGTTCTTGTATCGCTTGGATCAAAACCATCAACAATAATAATTGGCTTGTCTAACTCATTATCTGCTCCTAAAAATATTTCGTATTCTGCTAAACCAGCATGGTTTGTTGCGCCACTATAACTAGATAAATCTGCTATAATACTAGAATTAACTTCTGTTGGTGCTAAAAGCCTTTGGTTAGCTATATCGTTACGAGATTTTGTTACTTTTAACGGCGAAGTTCTTTTAATAACAGTTCCATTTGATAATGTTAATTTAAATTGAATTTTTTTATCACCACTTTCTAAGTAAGAAACATTAACATAATCATTTATATTTACAGCTCTATAGCCTTGATTATCATTAAAATCTATTTCAATTTTATCAATTGTATTTTTTGTGTTATTAATTACAAAAGAATCATCAATTAAAAAGCTAGAATTTAATCCTCTTTTGTGTGTTGCAAAAGGTGCTATAATTGTTGCTTCTTTTACGTTTAAAATAGGTTCTTGAGAAATTCTTCTAATATAATTAGTTTCAATTTTTACTAAGCCATCTATTAAACTATTTGGCTTAAGTTCTTCAAAGTCTAAATGCATAATACCAATTTTAACTGTATTAGCATAACTAACAGGTTGAACTAATCTTTTTAAATAGTCTAACTGATTAAAACGATTTAAGTTGTCACTATAACTAAATTCTTTATAGTGTTGTAAAAATGAGTAAGCATCGTATTTGCTATGTTCTACGCCAATTGAAGATAATGGGCTTTTGTTTTGAATAACTAAATCTGTTTTAGCGTCTTTAGTATCTAATTGAGAAAAATTTATAGCTTTAAATTTCTGTGAGTAACTAATACTAGTGATTAAAAAGATTAGTCCAAGTATAGTTTTTAATAATATGTTCATTTGTTTTAAATTAATTCAACAGATAAATATACTATAAATTATTTAATATATAATTTGTAGGTGCTTTTTTTAAAGATTAGACAATATGGTTATGAGAATTAATTATGCTTTTTGAGTAGTGAAATTAATTCTAGAAAGTTTTGTAATAAAAAAGCAGCCTATATTTATGAGCTGATTTTAGTTGATTAACTTTGTTTTTTAGCCACCATAATAATGTCTTCCTCTACCTTCGTTAGCTTTAGCGCCAAGACTGTTAAATTTCCAACTAAAATTTAGCATAAAATATTGAGTTAAAACAGTACTTTGTCTGTCTTCAATATAATCTTGTGAGGCAACTCTTGTGGCGTTTGTGTTTTGATTTAATAAATCGTAAACCTTTAACGTTACCAAGCCTTTTTCTTTTAATACAGCATAAGAAAGCGATGAATTCCAAAACCAAGCACTTTTTTGAAAACCATCTGCAATGTTGGTATTGTAGTTATAATTAATGTCGTTTCTCCATTCAAATTTTTTAGGTAAAAAAGTAGCTGTTTCTATTCCTAAATTATGTCTTGTAAATTTTTGATTTTCAAAATTATCAATATCAAAACTAGTATTGTTAAAGCTTACGCTATATCTAGGTTTAAATTCAAAAACCTTATTCCAGACAAATTCTAGACCAAGACTTGGACTATAGGATAATGTTCTACTAGCATATTTTATATCGTTATTAAAATTTATGTTTTTTGAAAAATTTGAATTTCCTCCAATTCTAACTCTAATAGACTTTAAAGAGTCTATTTTAAAATTCTTACTATAACTGGCGCCTAAATACCCGTTGTTATTACCATTAACGTTTTCATAAGTAGTTATTCTTTTTAGTGTATTTGGGTCTACAATTGTTTTTGAAACGACATTGTTCTCTATTGCAGTTATACCAGCATAGCTATAAAAGCCAGATTTCTTTGCCCAATCGTAAGAGTTAAATCCAAAATATACATTATGGTTATTAGACGGTTCTAGATTAGGATTACCAGTAATGGTGTTTAAAGGATTTGAAACATCATCAAAAGCTTGAAGTTGAGATAATGCTGGTGGATTATTATTTAAACGGTAATTAACATAAACAGATGATTTTTTACTAAACCTATAATTTAGATAAGAATTTACTTCAAGTGCATTAAAATCACGCTCAACATTAAATTCTGGTCTTAGTCCATCTTGATTTTCTAAAGTTCTAAATACGTAAGTCGCTCCAAGTCTACCCGATAATTTCTCTCCTTTATAACGTAAACGTAAACCAGGACGACTTTGAGAATCTATATAATTAAAATCGGTACTTAAATCCGTATCGAATTGGTCGTACTCATTTGTTATAATATTTTTATTAAAGGTACTTTGTCTATTTTCATTTTTGTCTTTATTAAAAGAATAAGTTGCATTTAAAAACCACTTATCTTTTTCTAAAGGAATACTAACTGTTATGTCACTACCAAAGTTTGTGGTTTTATTTTCTTGATATGTAAATTGATCTCTTGCTATATCCGTTGTAGTACCAAAAAATTGTGTGTTAGAATTAATAAAATCATCACCTTCTAATTTAGAAAATTCATTTTCGAAACCAACTTTAATATATGCGCCTTTAGCTCCAATTTTTTTAGTTAATTCTAAATCGTTACCAAATCTTGAAGATGTGCTTTCTACAAATGAATTTAAAGTAGAAGAATTGGTTAAATCTCTATCTTCATTAAAAGAATTGTCTTGACTATTGTATGTTGTTGTTGAATTAGAGTAGCTAAACGAAGGTTTTATATTTAAAAAAAGTGTAGTATCTATTTTTACCTCATAGTCTAAGTTTGTTACGTGGCTTTCCGTATCTGAAATAGATGAAGATCTAGAATCGGAAAAGAAACGAGAATCATTTAAAAACGTTTCTCTTTGTGATGCACTTTCATTATCAGAGTTACTGGTAGAGTAGAAGTAGTCTGCAGAAATATCACCTTTTTCACCAACTTTATCTGCATAGTTTAGTCCTGCGTTTTTTGATGTTGTTATACCTTGTCCTCCACCAAAAGAACGTCCGCCAATACTAAAAGATCCATTACTATTCCAGCTGGTACTACCACTTCTTCCAAACATTTTAGAAATTTCACCAAAACTAAATCCAGGAGAATTTATATTATTTCCACCTGCAAGAATACTTATACGTTGATCGTTATCAAAACGGTTAAACATACCTGCAAACTCCCAACGTTCATCTGTTCCAGCTCCAGCAGCAACGCGACCAAAAACACCTTTATTGTTTTCTTCCTTTATAGTTAAATTTATGGTTTTATTTTCCGTGTCTCCATCTTCTCCAGAATAAGCTTCAGATTTTGTTTTAGTATCTACAACTTGTATTTTTTCAATGATATCTTTGGTTAAGTTTTTTGTTGTAATAGTTGGGTCGTCTCCAAAAAAAGGCTTACCATTAACCAATATTTTGTTAACTTCTTTGCCATTTATTTTAATTTTACCTTCAGCATCAATCTCAACGCCAGGTAATTTTTTTAATAAATCTTCAACTGTAGCATCTTTTTTTGTTTTAAAAGATTTCACATTAAATTCTAATGTGTCCTTTTTTATAGTTACTGGAGCAGCAGTTTTAATTACAACTTCATCTAAAGAATTACTTAATTCAAGCGTTAATTTACCAATATTAATCTCTTTTTTATTAATTAGGACTTCTTTTTTTAAAGTTTGATAACCAACATAAGACACAAATAGGTTTAGTTTGTTTTCAGAAGTTACATCTTCTATAATAAAACTTCCGTCAGATTCTGAAATTGTATAAGCAACTAAGCTACTGTCTTTTAGTTTTTCTACATGAACTGTGGCAGCATCAAGTGGTAAGTTTTCATCGCTAGATTGCAGCGAACCAAAAATCTTAAAGTCTGTGTTTTGACTAAAAGAAATACCTACACAAAAAAGTATAAGAATGTAAATTGTTTTTTTCATGTAAGCTAGTTTGTAGATTAAATTAAATTTGGGATTAATTCAAATTAATTAAAAAACGAAATTATTTAGACTTTCTTATATAGTCTGTTAAACAAAAGGTAAAGTTTTGTTATTTTTTTACAATACAAATAATTGATTGAAGCTAAATAAGGCTGAATTTTGATAAATTCAGCCTTATTTGTTTAACGTCTTACGGTTTTATTTTTTACGCATATAAATGCTTATTGGTACACCTTTAAAATCGTAAATCTCTCTTAATTTATTTTCTAAAAACCTTTTATATGATTCAGCGACATATTGAGGTAGGTTACAGAAAAAAGCAAATTGCGGTTGTGGTGTTGGCAACTGCATAATATATTTAATCTTAACAAACTTACCTTTTAATGCTGGTGGCGGACGGTTTTCTATTATTGGAAGTAACGTGTCGTTAAGTTCGCTAGTTTTAATTTTTTTAGAGCGGTTATTATAAACCTCTACAGCCGTTTCTATGGCTTTATAGATACGTTGTTTGGTTAAAGTTGACATAAATACAATTGGAACATCTGTAAATGGTTCTAATTGTTTACGAATATATTTTTCAAATTCAACTGTTGTTTTATGATCTTTTTCTACTAAATCCCATTTATTTACTAATACAACAATTCCTTTACGGTTGCGTTGAGCTAACCAAAATATATTTTGAACTTGTCCATCAAAACTTCTAGTTGCGTCTACGACTAATAAACAGACATCTGCATGTTCTATAGCTCTAACACTTCGCATTACAGAATAAAACTCTAAGTCTTCTCTTACTTTCTTTTTTCTTCTAATTCCAGCAGTATCTATTAAATTAAAATCAAATCCAAAACGGTTATATTTTGTATCAATAGAATCTCTTGTAGTTCCAGCAATATCTGTAACGATATATCTGTCTTCGCCTATTAAAGCATTAATAAAAGATGATTTTCCTGCGTTAGGTCTTCCTACTACAGCAAAACGTGGTAATGGATTTTCTTCTGCCTCTACTTCTTCAATTTCTGGTAAAGCTTCAACTAAAGCATCTAGTAAATCTCCGGTTCCGCTTCCATTTATGCTAGCTACGGTATAATAATCTCCTAAACCTAGAGAGTAAAATTCTACAGCATCTTCTGCACGTTTACCATTATCTACTTTATTTACAACTAAGAATACAGGTTTTGATACTTTACGTAATAGTTTAGCAACATCTTCGTCCATTCCAGTTACACCAGATTCTACATCTACCATAAAAATTATGGCATCTGCTTCGTCTATTGCAAGTTCAACTTGTTTGTCAATTTCAGCTTCAAAAATATCGTCAGATCCTTTTACATATCCACCAGTATCAATTAAAGAGAATTCTTTTCCGTTCCAATCACTTTTTCCATAATGTCTATCTCTAGTAACACCACTAACAGCATCTACTATGGCTTCGCGTCGTTGAATTAAACGGTTAAAAAAAGTCGATTTACCAACATTAGGTCTTCCTACAATTGCTACTATACTACTCATAATTTATTTTTTTTATGCATTACATATCCTGTAAGCGATTGCAAAGGTAGTGTTTGTTAATAGAAATAAATCACTAAATTACCCTATTATATTTTATATCATGATTTTAGGAGAAGAAATTGTTTTAAGACCACGCTTTAAATTAGATTTGAATGAGCATAATGAAGCTATATTATCTCGCTTTGAAGCAGCAGTAAATAATCCAGAGAATTTAGTGGTATCTCGTGTAGATAATCATGTTTTTATTAGAATTCCAAAAAAGGAACAGCACTTTTGGTCTCCACAGTTACATTTAGAGATTATGTCTTTTGATAAAGAAAAAGCTGTGTTGTCTGGTTTATTTGGTCCAAATCCTACTGTTTGGACAATGTTTATGTTCTTTCATTTTATAATAGCAGTTTTGTTTATTGGTTTTGCCATTTGGGGTTACACGAATTATAAGTTAGATAGAGATTTTTTTATACAAGTAACTGGAACGGTATTTATGGTTCTCTTTTGGGGAGTTTTATATGTTGCTGGACGAATGGGGAAAATTGCAGGAAAAGTAGAGATGCAAAAACTAAATAAATTTATGGAAGTTATATTAAATAAAAAAAGCTCTAAAATTATTTAGAGCTTTTGCGTATTCTTTATATTTAGTTCTAGTTATTATAACCAAAACGTTTCAATTGCCTATCATTACTACGCCAGTTCTTATTCACTTTAGCATAAAGCTCTAAATAAATTTGCTTTCCAAAAAATTTTTCTAAATCTTTTCTGGCTTCTACACCAACACGTTTTATTGCTTCGCCTTTATGGCCTATAATTATTCCTTTTTGTGTTTCACGTTCAACCATAATTACAGCTCGCATACGTATAATGTTTTCTTCTTCAAAAAATTCTTCTGTATCAACTTCTACTGCATAAGGGATTTCTTTTTTGTAATGCATTAAAATTTTTTCACGAATTTTTTCGTTTACAAAAAAGCGTTCAGGCTTATCTGTTAGTTGATCTTTAGGGTAGAAGGCGGGCGATTCTGGTAAAAGTTCAATA
Source organism: Aurantibacter sp. (assembly GCF_042094015.1). Lineage (NCBI taxonomy): Bacteria > Pseudomonadati > Bacteroidota > Flavobacteriia > Flavobacteriales > Flavobacteriaceae > Aurantibacter > Aurantibacter sp. The sequence goes on from NZ_JBELDZ010000029.1 coordinate 22,715, forward strand.
ATTTTATCGAAAACTTCTTTTACATTAAAGCCCTCTAAAGCTGATACTGGATAAATTAAAGCATTTGGTACCTTTTCTGCCCAAATCTGTACCTGTTCGACCAATTGTTCTTGGTTAGATTTATCTATTTTGTTTAAAAGTAATAAAACGGGAATTTTGGCATTTGTTATTTTCTTAAAAAATGCTTCGTCTTTTAATTCTTTCTCACCAATTTCTACCATATAAATTAGTAAATCAGCATCTTCAAAAGCCGATTTGACAAAATCCATCATAGAAGATTGTAATTGATATGCTGGTTTTATAATACCAGGAGTATCACTTAAAATTACTTGAAAATCTTCGCCATTAACAATACCTAAAATTCGGTGTCTTGTAGTTTGAGCTTTACTAGTTATAATGGATAGTTTTTCTCCCACAAATGCATTCATTAATGTAGATTTACCTACATTAGGATTACCAATTATATTTACAAAACCTGCTTTATGATTCATATTGTATTCTTTTAATAGACTGCAAAGTTACGACCTTGGTTTGTTTATTCCTCTATCATACATCACAATACTTCCTGCTACTGCTACATTTAAACTTAATTGAGATTTAAACTTAATTAAAAAATGAGATTTTTCTATAGCTTCTTTAGATAAACCATGATCCTCTGCGCCTAGTAAATAAACACAACGTCTTGGGTGATTAAATGTTTCTAAATTTACAGCAGAATTGTCTAATTCTACACCAACTAATCTTGCGCCTTTTGGAATGCTATTGTAGAAATCTTGAAAGGTTTTATAATGAAAATAAGGCATAGACTTTACGGCATTATGCGTGTCGCAGGCTTGTTTTGCATAACGATTTCCAATAGTAAAAATATAACTAGCTCCTAAATTTTGTGCTGTGCGCCATAAAACGCCTAGGTTTTCTGGTGTTTTACCATTTTGTATACCTATACCAAAATATTCGTTTTTGAAATTATCTACCATTTGTCAAAAGTATAAAAGTTAAGTATTTATGTGAAGTAATACTTAATAAATACTATTTTTAATTTATGAATAAAATAGAAAATTATTGGACTAATAGATATAAAGATGAGAAAACAGGTTGGGATATTGGCTATGTATCAACACCTTTAAAAACGTATTTTAATCAATTAGAGAATAAAGATGTTAAAATACTTATTCCTGGGGCAGGTAACGCTTATGAGGCTGAATACTTGTTTAATAAAGGGTTTAAAAATGTTTTTGTTTTAGATGTTTCTGAAATTCCTTTAGAGAATTTTAAAAAACGAAACCCTATATTTCCGGAATCACAACTCATTTTAGATGATTTTTTTTCTCATAAAGGACAGTATGATTTAATTATTGAACAAACATTTTTTTGCTCTTTTCCACCATTAAAAGAAACACGTTTAGCTTATGTAAATAAAATGCAAAAATTATTAAAGCCTAATGGAAAATTAGTTGGTTTGTGGTTTGATATTCCATTAACAAATGATTTAGAGAAACGTCCTTTTGGAGGAGATAAAAATCTGTATTTGTCTTATTTTAAATCAAATTTTCAAATAAAACTATTTGATAAATGTTATAATTCTATACCTCAAAGATCTAATAGTGAGTTTTTTGGAATTTTTATAAAAAGATAATTCCTTATATAAAAAAAAGGCTAAATCATTTGATTTAGCCTTTAATAATTAAAAAGTTAAACTTATTTTTTTAAGAATTTAATAGTTTGATTAGCAGTGTCTGTGTTAATTGTTAAAAAATACATTCCGTTAGACAAACTAGATGTATTTACTTTTAAATCACTTTCAGAATTAATTACTTTTTTAAAAATGGCTTGCCCTAGCATATTATGAATAGATATACTAGATGGTAAGTCGTTTTTACTAGATGTAATATTTAATTCATTTGATGTAGGATTTGGATAAACACTAAAACTATCAGCTAAATTAAATGAGGGATTACTAAGTAAAGCAAGATTTCCAAAATAATAGGTTCCGTTAATTCCTGTTGTAAAATTAGCCTCTAGTTTAAAGTCGTTACCAAATGTTGTTATAACTCCAGAGGCTTGTTCTGTGTTAGATCCATCATTTTTTAGAACTCCTAAACTATTTCTAGAGTTTCCAGTTGCAGATTCCCAACCTTGTAACTCTGCTTCAGTAAAATAGAATGCTACAGTAGTTAAAGCTGAATTGTTTATTGTTGTTGGTGTAATTGTAATTGTTTTATCCATTACTAGAGCAGGAGAAGTACTTCCGTTATATGATTGAGCACTATTACCTTGTCTTGTAACTTCGATGTTAGTACATCCAAAGTCTGTGTTTGTTACATTAATGTCTGCCATAATATTATTAGAAGTTGGATCTACTGCATATACTTTTCCGCTTCCATCAATTAAAATATCATCTGTAGATGCATTATTAGTTTGTGTTTGGACATCTGTATCTATAAAAGATGTTACTGCGAATTTATCCATCATAAATACAAACTCGTCTACAGTAACAACGTTAATAGCAACATATATGTTTGAGTTATCAAACGAGTTTGGAATATTATAGGTGTATTCAGCCCATGAAGTTGTAGGTTGTGCATAAGGATTAGGTGTAAGTTCTGTAGTTAAGTTAGCTACAGTATTTCCATTACCAACTAAAACTCTAAAACGCTCTCCACCATTGTAATTATCCGTTAATCCTTTCGCCCAAAATGTTATTTGACTATTAGTTCCTGTACTCAATTGTGGCGTTATAATATAATCATCATTCTGAGGGTTTGCTACTGTTGCTCCGCCTTCACCGCCATCTCCACCAGAACTAAAACAATAAAAACCTTTATTACCACTATAAGCAGACCAACCATTATCTGAGGCAGGAACTGTTTGTGCAGGATTAAAGACAATAAAACTTCCTGTATATTCTTCATTTGGAAATTCTGTGCCAGTGGAATACCAGGTTGGTTGCCCGTCATTATCTACCATAGTCCATTGTCCTACATTAGAAATAGTAAAATCATTATAAGTTTCAAAATCATCTTCAAAGATTATTGCGTTCTGGGTAGACCCTATAGCTATGTCATCATCATTAATTGTAATGTTAAATTTGTCAAATGTAGATAATTGCGCATTTCCTCCATTAGCATTAAGTGATAGTGTGATTTCAATATCTTCATCACCTTCAATAAAACCATCATTAAAGATTCTTAAAACAGAAGTTTTATCTGCGGTGTCTCCAGTCAGAAAGCTAATTGTGTTTGTTAACAATTCAAAATCTTCATTCTCTGTTGCTGATCCATTTGTAATATTTAGGGTAATGTCTGCATTTGCATCTGCTACTTGAGCCAATCTAATCACTAAATCAATATCTGTATAACTACAATCTGATCCTTCTATTACTGATTGAGAACTTGTTGTACTTGCACTAACAAATGGTCCCGGAGGATTGTTGTCGTCTATTCCGCAAGGAGGCATATTTCCAGCTATTGCAGCAATGATTTCGTCGCTTCTACCAGCAGCGCCATTTGGACAGCCACCAGTATTATGAATAGCTACTACTAAATTATCACTATAACGGATTACAGGAGAACCTGAACTTCCACCTTCCGTATCGCATTGGTATGTTACACGATTACCATCACCGCCAACACCAGTTACCATAGCAAAACCGTTTGCGTCTCCACCAACATCTGTGTTTACAGCTATTTCTTTACGTCTTCCTCCTGGATGTTGTGGAATATAGATTCGTTCCCCAACTGATGCTATATTAGATGATAAACTTAAGTAGCCATATGTTGCTGTAGGATTTACAGGAAGTTTTACTAATGTAAAATCTAAAGTAGCACTTGTTTGAATAAAAGTAGCAGAAGTTGCTTGTAAGTCCGATGTTGCATTTACTGTCTCTGCACAATTATCATATTGATAATTAAACAAAAAATCTGTATTATTTGCATCTGCAACACTTCCTATACAGTGATTATTTGTCATAACGTTACCGTCACAACCTAATAACCATCCAGTACATAATCCACCGCCGCCAATAAGTAATCTACAAACTGCCTCAGCCTTACGTCCCATTTCCGTTCCGTCATAGCATACTATAGCTTCTTTGTCATCTGCGGTACATATTGATTCTTGTACAAAAGGAGTGTCTAAAGATTCTACAGCTCTATTTATTCTGTCTACAGAATGGCCATAAGCTACTCTGTCAATATTAAATCCGTAATGATTTATGTTATTTCCGTTTGAATAAAGCTCGATTGTAATCTCATCGCTCCAAATAGTTCCAGTCCAAAACTCACTAATCATTTCTTTATTTTCTCCAACAATTTTTCCTTTTTCAGAATAAATATATTCATCTCCATTTTCTGAAAAAACTTTAACATAATCTCCAGAGTTTAAATCAAATGAGTTAAGATGAAGTTTTATATATGCGGAGTTTTTATTTTTGAAAGTTTTAGAATAAACTATTCCTTTAGTAGTGTTGTGATAATATGATTTTGTAGAAGTTAAGCTCAATTCAAATTCATCTGCAATTTGTAATCGTTTCCCTTCGTTTTGTGAATAAATTACTGTGTTTAGTAATAAAGCAAAAATAAATAGTAGTAAGGATTTTTGTTTCATAGTAATGGTTTATAGGTATTTGTGGTTAATAAATGTCAAACCAAATATACTAAAACGAGATTTTAATTTATGTGTTTTTGACCGTTTTATTTACTTTTTATAGTTGTAGAAGATGTTTTAAAACAAAAAACGCATCAACTATTTCTAGTGATGCGTCTTACTTAGTAGCGGGAACTGGATTCATTCCTTCACTTCGTTACGGAATGGTCCTTAATTAGTGAGCTTGAGTAAAGAAGCTCCCCTTGCTTCGCAATAGCATTTTATTTCTCCATAAATATTAATACAAGCATTCAATTTATTCCAAAATAAAAGCTCCTTGATTTCTCAAGGAGCTTCTTTGTAGCGGGAACTGGATTAACTTGTTCAGCCGATATTAATTCTTTTTTTCTATCGTTTTTGACTTTTCGACAGTAATATTTTCCAAAGGAATTGATTTTCCTGCTTTTGGAGCGTCTATCTTTTTTTTGTAAAATATCCCAGATTCAGGGCTTTTACCATATGCTTGAGGTGTAAGATACTTTCCTCTTTCATCTGTATTTTTATTCCTTACATTTTGTTCTAAATTCAGTTTTTCTCTGAAGTATTTTATTGTTGGATCATTTCTTTCAGCATAAACAACCCAAGATACTTTTGTGTTTGGTGCTCCTTTGATGCTGAATATGTTATTGTAAATTTCCTTTTCTATATATGGCACTGTTGGGGTGCCAATTGCTGTAAGTTGATATCTTGGATTTTTGTTTACAGCACTGAAATATTCTGGAAGGTCCACGGTTGCATTACCATTGCTATCTAATTCAATCGTTCCTGAATACATATTCATGATTTCATCCGACTCCACAGAATAATGACTCAGGGTTTTATTTTCTGGGTCGAGCGGATGGTCTATATGAAATAACTTTGCACCCGTAGCTCCTGAATTACCAATAGAAAACACACCGAACCCAGAACCCGATAAAGAAGTACTTCCCACAATCCCATAATTTTCACCATCACCCCATACACCCACTCCTAGTCCAGAATTACCACCAGTTGTACTAGCGGTTGAATAAATTCCTGAAACCAATGGATCAGTTGTAGGGAATGTTTGCACAACCATTCCATCTCCATCACTTGATCCATTATTAAAAACTCGAACAGTTGCATCTGCACTATGATTTATAGCAGTTAACGCCGACTTACTTAAACCTGGAGTAGTAGAAGTCCCAGTAGCCAAATGCTCTAAAAGTAAAGTATTATACTCAGAAGTTGTATTAGTTGGCCCAGGTGCTTGATTTGGATCTCCAACCCACATTTGTGCTGCATCGCCATTAGTCCCATAATGTAATAATTCTAAAGCATTTCCTCCTCCAGTTAGTGTTGTTCCAGTTCCACTATAGCGAATCATTTGTCCTACAGATTCCTGAGCTGTGTTATCAAGGTTAATTATCTGTCCTCCACCCTGAATACCTGAATTTTCGATAAAACTTGCAAATGAATAATTATCAGTATTATCAAGACCTATATATTGCCCTATTCCCAAACCTGAATGAAATATTACACTTCCAACATTGTTATTTGCAGTATTTGACAATGATATTTCTTGTCCTCTTCCCAATCCATTATGAGAAGTAACTAGTCCAGTACTCTGGCTAGCCATATCCATATTAATTTCTATTCCTCGAGAAATATTATCAGTTCCAAATTGATTTACAACAATACCAGGGTTTGTGACTCCAGTATTAATTTGATTAATAAGTAGCCCAATTCCTAAACCTCCATTTAAAGCATGTACATTATTATTTGTTGGGTCAGTTTGTACTACCCATAATTTACTTGTAGCATTGTTACTTCCTATAGCAACACTACCTGTACTGGAATTATAAAAAACATCATCTCCATTTTTATCCCAATAACTATTACTTGAATTTTCTGCAAACATTGCATACGGCACACTCATAAGTTGTGACGTCCCCATACTAACATAAGTAGTACCTCCAGAGACATCTAAAAGTGTTTCTAAATAGTATGGCCCTGCAGACCAGTCAATCAATGAAAAGTCATCTGTTGAAGTTCCGTTACCAATAGCAAAGCTCAAGAGGCCGTAATCATTCGTTGATGTTGACCAAGTTTCTGTATATACAGCGGTTCCAGTTGGTGTAGTTTGGTGTAAAATGAATTGTGTACCAACAGATTGGTTCGCTAATATCTCTCCTGCTGCATTTCTAACTACTGTTTGATAATTAAACCCTTGTGGTGATTGTGCGCTAAGTGTTAATGTACTTGTTAAAAATATAACAAACAGTAGAAGTTGTTGTTTTTTCATAATTGGTTTATTTTGAGTCAAATATAATGAAATAATGAAATAATTAAAATAAGCCTATAAAAACAAAAGCTCCTTGATTTCTCAAGGAGCTTCTTTGTAGCGGGAACTGGACTCGAACCAGTGACCTTCGGGTTATGAGCCCG
>NZ_JBELDZ010000030.1:0-29113 GCF_042094015.1 Aurantibacter sp.
GTAAACCAAACATCATTTGGAGCCGCAGGTGTTCCACAAGTAGGTGCACCTTCGCCACTATCTGTAGCATTTTCTGTAGTATACGTGCTATATGAACAAGCTGTTCCTACAGGTAAAGCTATTGCGTTAGCACAATCATCATTTGCTGGAGGAGTTGGAGTATTGAAAACACAAACATTTCCTGACATACTATTGTTTGAACCATCTCTTTGCACCCTAAACATATATCTTGAGTTAACTGTTGTTGTTAAAACTACTGTTTCAACAACACCATTACCTCCTACATTAGAACATCCAACTAAAGGCATGTTGTTAGAGCAACCAGATACATCTTCAGAGAAAAGCGTTAGAATAGCGTTTCTATTCGCTACTGGCGAATAAGACACTGTAGTTGATGTAGATAATGCCTCAAACCAACCCCAAACGTCATCTCTGTTTATGTCTTCTCCACAACTAGGAGTTCCCGCACTCCAGTAATTTCCGGCTGTAGAAGAATTCCATGGTATGTTAACACACGTCGCTCCAGGAATAATTTCTGCTCCTCCTGTGAAGCCACAATCATCTGTTCTTGTTTGTGAAAAAGATAAGGTTGTAGCAAAAAGCGCTAGTGTTAAAAAAAGTGTTGAAAGATTGTTTTTTATAAGTGTAATTTTTCTCATAATATTTGGGTATTTTTTAATACCTATAATATTAGTGATATTTATTTAAACAATCATTATATTTTGTGTTGTTTTTTAAGACAAAACACTTAGTTTAACCGAATATATATTCGGTTTTTGTGTTTTTTAAACGATATATTTCTTTATAGCGATATTAATTTGCTATTTATCTAAAAATATATGTATCAATTTTAATGCGTTGATATGTTTTTGAGTCATTTAATTGAAATTAACCCCGATAAATTACATTGTGAAATGCAAAAACTCAAAACGATAAGTGAGAAATAGTGCTAATTTGCTAATTTCCTCTTAGAGTTTTGAGTTTATTTTTAAACATTAAACAGAGGTTGTTTTCATGTTTAATATGAATGTAAAAAACTTTTAAAAAGGTGTTGGTTGAAGCTTATTTTTTTGAAGATTTGCTAAAAGTCATTTTTTTATTGTGCACTCCAATTTTCTTTGGTGCTAAAGGTAGTCTTACGTCTTCAAATTTAGAAGTCACAGTTCCGGTTAAATCTTTTTTATCTGCTCTATTTGCAGTAATAGACCATGTAAAAGGTGTATTAGATGTTCCGTTTTGTAGTTCTTTCACTTTAAAACCTGAGTCTGTTTTTTCGGTAACAAAAACACCTTTGCAATCTCCTTCTAATTGAATAAAAACTCTTAAGGGATGTTTGCTATTTACCGTAATGTTGTTAGTGATTGTTGGATCTAGTGTAATAAATGCTTCTCCATTTTGTAGAATACCTTGTCCGTAGTCTTGAAACAATACTTCTGGAGCCTCAGGCGCAAACATGACTCTCTTGTTGTTGTTTGTGTCTGTAACTATGGTTGAAACGGTTCCTGCTCCAATAATTTTATAGTCAGTTCCACTAAAATTCATACCAACATAAGACCAATCGTCTCCAGTTTGTCCACCATCAAAATAACCACCGTAATATTCGCCAGCTCCATAACCAGCTAAACTAGCAGTTGCTTGTGTTGTTATTGATCCGCCTCCACTAGTTCTAGAGTTTGAGAAAAATCCACCTTGTCTATCTGTAGTGTTATTTGCATTTGTTGGGTAAGTAGAAGTGGCATAAACACCAGCTTGTCTACCTGTGGCTACAATACCAACATTCCAGCCTGGCTCAGTTGAAAAACCATCTCCAGTAGCATCGAATGCACCACCTGAATTCATATTGGTGCCTGTTGCAATAGTTTCAGAACGACCATAGATTCCAGCTGTGTCTTGACCGCTAGCATATCCGTTAATAGGAAAATCTCCTGAAACACCTACAGAAGTAAACATGTCTATTGTTGGAAATGGAGAAGCGGCTCTAATGTGAACGTGATTAGTGCTAGCGTCTACAAAAAACATTTCTGACTCTCCGGTTCCTTCAACTCTAAAGTCGTAATTAACTGCATCTTCATTAATTACAGTTTCTGATGTCCCCATTCTTATTCTCTCAATACTATTAGCTTTAAGAATAAGTGGTTCATTGTCTGTGGTTCCTAAAAAATCAGTACCGTTATTTGTACCGCTATTACCTTTTAAAGCCCAGTCTAATCCTCCAGGAGAACCAGCAAAAGCAATCCATCTAGAGCCATTCCAGAAATATAAGCCCGGAGCAACGTTATTTGGAGCTGTCCCTGATATAACCGTGTTATAAACAACTGTTCCTGCTGGGATTGGTGTTCCTTGAGGGTTTACTACTGTTTCGGTATTTATGTTAGCGAGTGCAATTCTAGGAAATACAAAACCTTGGGTTGAAGACGTAACGTCTAATGCTCCGTTTGGAGTTGTTGTGCCAATACCGACTTGAGAAATCGACAAAGAGCTTGTAAGTATGATTAAAGCTAAAAATAATTTTTTGTTCATTATTTGTTTTTTTGACTATAAAAAAAGTATTTTACAGATAAGGGTTTAATTAAAAATATAATAAAATATAAATTTTAACAAATTTACAGTCAATTTTTGAATAAAAAAACAATATAGCATAGATATATAAAAATCAATTTATAAATATATAAAGCACAATTATAACGGTATTACATCTTGTTTATTAAACATTTAAACATACCGCATATTTTTTAATACAAAAAGAGAATATTCTTTAGTTTTAACATTTTTTATTAAGATATAATTAATGAATAAAAAACAGTAATTTGCAACTATAAAATATTTAGAATGTCTCCAAGTGAAGAAATAGCCATAGAATTAATTAAATTAGATTATAGTTCTGTTTCTCTTTCTATAAAAAGAGAAGATAAAATCCACGAATTTGTATCAGGAAATAAGTTTAGAAAACTGAAGTATAATATTGAAGCCGCAGAAAGTGGAGTTTATAATCAGCTGTTAACTTTTGGTGGTGCTTTTTCAAATCACATATCTGCAACCGCAGCAGCAGGAAAATTAAATAATATAAAAACAATTGGTATTATAAGAGGTGATGAGTTAAATGATAAGAGTAATCAAACATTAAAATTTGCAAAACAATGTGGAATGCAACTTATTTTTGTTAGTAGAGAAGAGTATAGGTTAAAAGAACAAGGTAATCTTGCCAAAAAATATATAAACAAAGAAACTTTTATAGTGCCAGAAGGTGGAACAAACCCTTTAGCAATTAAAGGTTGTGAAGAGATTTTAGATGATAGCACGAGTAGATACGATTACATCTGTACTTCCGTGGGAACTGGAGGAACAATTTCCGGAATTATTAACGCTAGTTTATCTCACCAAAAAATCATTGGATTTTCTGCCTTAAAAGGCAGTTTTTTACAAGAAGATATTAGTAAATTTGTAAACAAAACAAATTGGACATTAAATATAGATTATCATTTTGGAGGTTATGCAAAAGTAACTCCAGAATTAATTTCATTTATAAATCAATTTAAAACACAACATAATATACCTTTAGATCCTATTTACACAGGTAAAATGATGTATGGTGTTTTAGATTTAATATCTAAAGGTTATTTTAAAAAAGACAGCAAAATTTTAGCCATACATACAGGAGGATTACAAGGAATACAAGGCGTAAATACTTATTTAAAAAAGAAACAATTACCACTAATTTTATGAAACAATTACTTATATTATTTTTTTCATTATTAATTCTATCAAGTTGCGGAACTAACAAAGGAATAATAACAACTAAAAGCGAAAAACCTACTGAGGTTAAAGTTAATGTACCTAAAGTTGAAACTCCAACAAAACCAAGTGTACCAAACACTCCAAAAGTTACTAATACTAACACGCCAACTAAGATTCCTGTTTCTACTCAAGAATACATAAATTCTTATAAAAGTATTGCAATGGAGGAAATGAAAAATTATGGTATTCCCGCAAGTATTACTTTGGCACAGGGAATTTTAGAGTCTGGTTCTGGAAAAGGGAGACTTTCTGTAGAAGCAAACAATCATTTTGGAATTAAATGTCATGGTTGGAATGGCGAAAAAATTTATCATGATGATGATGCATCTCAAGAATGTTTCAGAAAATATAAAGATCCTAAATATTCATTTAGAGACCATTCACTGTTCTTAAAAGATAGAAAGCGTTATTCTAAATTATTTCAATTAGAAAAGGATGATTATGCAAACTGGGCAAAAGAACTAAGGCTTGCAGGTTATGCAACCGATAAAAAATATCCTCAAAAATTAATTAGTTTAATAGAGCGTTATAATCTATCTCAATACGATAAAATGGTTTTAGGTAAAGATTATATAGCTACAACAGAATCTACTGAAATTATTGATGGAATTACTCACAAGGTAATTACTGGAGATACATTATATTCTTTATCAAAAAAATATAACCTACCTATAGAGCAATTAAAAACATTAAATAAATTAGACTCTAATAACCTGTCTTTAGGACAGGTCTTAATTATTAAACTATAATTATGATATACAAAAGAAGTAGTGCTTTGTTTGCTGAAGCAGAAAAGGTAATTCCTGGTGGTGTAAATTCTCCAGTTAGAGCTTTTGGATCTGTAGGAGGAACACCTGTTTTTGTAAAAGAAGCAAAAGGCGCTTATTTATACGATGAAGATGGTAATAAATTAATAGATTACATAGCTTCTTGGGGTCCGATGATTTTAGGACACGCGTTTGAACCAGTTGTAAATGCAGTAATTGAAAAGGCAAAAAAAGGGACTTCTTTTGGAATGCCTACAGAGATTGAAACTAAAATAGCAGAATTAGTTATTTCTATGGTTCCAAATATTGATAAAATTCGTTTTGTTAATTCCGGAACAGAGGCTTGTATGAGTGCGGTTAGATTAGCCAGAGGCTATACAGGAAAAGATAAGATTATAAAATTTGCAGGTTGTTATCATGGACATTCAGATTCGTTTTTAATTCAAGCGGGAAGTGGAGCTGTTACATTTGGCTCTCCAAATAGTCCAGGTGTAACTCAAGGAACAGCAAAAGATACTTTATTGGCAAAATATAATGATATTGAAAGTGTAAAAGCTCTAATTGAGGCTAATAAAAATGAAATTGCATGTATTATTATAGAACCAATTCCAGGTAATATGGGATGCATTCTTCCTCTAAATAACTTTTTACAAAAACTAAGAATTTTATGTGACGAACATAATATTCTTTTAGTTTTTGATGAAGTTATGACTGGTTTTAGGTTGGCAAAAGGTGGTGTTCAAGAACTTTACAATATAAAAGCAGATATTGTTTGTTTTGGAAAGGTAATTGGTGGCGGATTACCAGTTGGTGCTTTTGCAGCTAGAAACGAAATTATGAATTATTTAGCACCATTGGGTCCAGTTTATCAAGCAGGAACATTAAGTGGAAATCCATTGGCTATGGCTGCTGGGCTAGCTATGCTTACCGAATTAAATAACGATGCTACAATTTTTGATGATTTAGCCAAAAAGACAGCATATTTGCATAAAGGCCTTTCTGAGGTTTTAATTAAAAATAAAGTTACTCATACTATTAATAGAATAGGATCTATGATTTCTATTCACTTTGCAGAAGAAGCGGTTGTAGATTTTGAATCTGCTGCTAAAGGAAATAACGATACATTTAAGAGATTCTTCCATGGTATGTTAAATCAAGGTGTTTATATTGCACCAAGTGCTTTTGAAAGCTGGTTTTTAAATAATGCTTTAAGTTATAATGATTTAGATAAAACTATTGAAGCTTGTAATGTAGTTTTTGAAACTAAATAACAAATGGTAGAAACATATAATAAACAAAAAGGGATTCAGTTTAACTGAATCCCTTTTTGTTTATTATATGTTTCTAATTATTCTGGTTTAGTAAGATCTTCTTTTTTCAAGAATATAGCAAACTCTTCATCTGTTAAATGTTTGTCCATTTCAGTAACAAGAAATACTTCTAGCTTATCGATTGCTTGCATATAACTCATTGTAGAAGCGTCTATTTGTCTATTGATAGATTCAAGTTTTCTATCATATTTTAAGTAAACTTCGTAAACAGATTTAAATTTAGAACTTTTAAATTTAGAAAGTTCTTGTAGTTCTTTAGTCTGAGCCATAGCGTCAACTTTAGCTGTACTTTGAGCAATTGCCGAGTTAGACATTAGAACTAATCCTAAAAACAAAAAAGCAATTTTAAATATAGATTTCATAATAATATTATTTTAACGGTTCTAAAATAAGAAAAAAAATAAACTTATGCTGTTTTTACACAACAAGCTTTTTTACAATCTTTTTTGCACTCTTTTTTTTCTGCTTCAGTTTTGTTTTTACAACTTTCTTTTTTACAGTCTTTTTCGCATCCTTTTTTACAATCCTTTTTGTCTTTAGTAAACGTATTTACCGTTGCAATATTTTCAACTTTATAAACATCAGAAACACTATTTACGGTTTTAGTAAAATCCTCAGAAGATAATTTTTCGCTATCAAACTCTACCATTGCTAATTTTTTGTCAAAATCTACATTTACAAAACGTACTCCATCTAATTTAGCTATTTTTTTCTCAATAGTTTTTGCACAACCCATTGCACAAGTCATTCCTTCCACATTAAATTCTACTTTTGCGTAATCTTTATAAGGGTTTTCGGTAGATACTACTGATGCAATTTCTTCCGTTTCTATAGTTTTTATCTCAGGAGTTTCGTTTTTACAGGCACTTAATGTTACAAATAAGCAAATAGTAAGAATTTTAAATATAGATTTCATTTTTTTATTTATTTAATATGTTATTTAACAAATTTACAAATAAATGTCAATTATATCATTTTTTGACCGAATTTTACAATCAAAAGAAAAATTCTATGTCTAATGAATTTAAAAAGTGGTTCTATTTAGGAGTTCTTTCTTTAATTTGGGGAACATCATTTATTCTTATTAAAAAGAGTCTAATTGGTTTAACAGCCTACCAATTAGGCGCATTAAGAACTGTAGTTACTGGTTTTATTTTGTTTTTAGCGGGCTACAAACATTTTAAGTTGATAAAAAAAAAGAATTTAATGTGGCTTGCTGTTTCTGGAACTTGTGGGACTTTTATTCCATCATTTTTCTTTTCTATTGCAGAGACAGAAATTGATAGCGCTGTAGTTTCTATTTTAAATTCCTTAGTGCCATTAAATACTATTTTATTAGGATTAGCTCTTTTTAAAATTACAACGACTAGACAACAAGTTTTAGGTGTTTTAATTGGTTTTTTAGGTACTGTTTTTTTGATTTTAGCAGGTACGGATCTTAACCCTAATCAAAATTATTATTTTGCAGGTTATGTTATTGTCTCTTCTTTACTTTATGCCGTAAACGTTAATGTTATTAAAACGTATTTACAAGAGGTTAAGCCATTAACTATTGCTGTTGGTAATTACGCTTGTATTTACATTCCTGCATTAATTGTATTGTTTTTTACAGATTTTTTCAGCTTAAAAACATTTAATCATCCAGATTTTGGGATGTCTATTTTTTATGTCATTTTTCTTTCTTTATTTGGAACCGCAATAGCCAAAGTTTTGTTTAGTAAACTAATTCAAATATCTAATCCTGTTTTTGCATCTTCTGTAGCATATATTATGCCTATTGTAGCTGTTTTTTGGGGATTATTAGATGGTGAGAAATTTAATATGCATCAATTATTTGCAACTTTTATTATATTGTTTGGTGTTTATTTAGGAAACAAGAAAAGTAAAATTATTGCATAAAAAAGCTTCAAAGTTTAATTTGAAGCTTTTTTAAAATTTATATTAAAAAGATTAATTAAAATCTTCATCTGTTACGCCTTCATTTATTTTCACTGAAGACATATTAATAACTATACTTTGTGGTCCAGCTTTAATTGTATTTACAAAAGCAATTTTTACTCCATTTACATCCTGATAGTTTGAATATACAACTGTATTTGTAATACTTTGACCTTGCATTTCTGAAGCTGATTCTACTTTAGATAATAAACCAGTTTTTACATCGTAGTATCTAGATTCAGTTTCTTCGCCTTTAGTTACCTTTAATAAGTAATTGTCATTTCCATCTACACCAACAATACTTTCTAAAGTGGTGTTTTCTGGTGTAAACTCTAATTCAGGAAAAATAGAACGAGAAGCTTTTTTCTCAGCAATTTCATCGGCTGTAAGTTCGGTTCTTTGACCTTGCTGCATTTTATATCCAGCTGTTCCGTTCCACTTTTGAGCCATTAAAACTCCCATTCCCGCAGCAGACATTTCCATAGATTCTTTGTTTGGAACCATTGTTTTTAAGTTTGCTGTTAATGGGAAAGGAACTGCATCAATTTTTACGTTTGCATCCTTATTTAAAGTCTTTATTTCTTTGATTTTATCTTTTCCGCCAGAAGCTTTAAAGAAATTTTCTAAAACACTAGCAACTGTAACTCCTTCAGGAATAACTTTACTAAAAACTGGCTTTTCAACAGGATTAGCATATTCGTCAAAATACTTTACAGGAATTCCAGATTTTTCTAAGTTTGAAACAACTTCGCTTCCTTTTCCAACAATAACAATTCTCCCATTATCAGCTAAAAAATATTTATTAGCTACTCTTAAAATATCTTCTGGAGTTACAGCATTAATTTTAGATAAGTACGTTTTGTAAAAATCTTCTGGTAGGTTGTTTATTTTTGTGTTAAGTGCATAACTTGCAATTGTAGATGGTCTTTCTACCGCCATAACAAAACTTCCTGTGTATTTTGCTTTAGCATCTTTTAAACGCTGTACATCTACTTTTTCTGTTCTAATGCGTTTAATTTCGCTCAACATTGCAACAACAGAACTATCTGTAACCATATTTCTTACAGATGCAGTCGCTGAGAAGTTACCAACATATTTGTCTGTAGAAATATTTGAGTAAGAACCATAAGTATATGCTTTGTCTTCTCGAAGATTTAAAAACAAATAACCTTCTCCACCACCACCAAGAATGTAATTAGCTAACAAGACAGCATGATAATCTGCATCCTTCATTTCTAAATTTACGTTATTGGTGAATTTAACGCTAGATTGAACTGCATTTGGCATATCTACAAAGTTAATTTGTGTATATGGTAGATTAGGAGCAGAAGCAGTCATTGTTCTTGAAATATCTACACCTTCTTGCCAGTTATTAAATAATTCTTTCACTTGTTTTTTTACATCACCTACTTCAATATCACCTACAACAACTAGATAAGCATTATTAGGGTTGAAGTATTTTTGATAGTAAGATATAACGTTATTTAGAGTAATTTTACTTAAAGTTTCTTCAGTTACAAATTCTCCATATGGATGTTTTTTTCCATAAGATAATGCATCACTAACTCTTGAAGCTACAGCATCAATACTTTTTTTGTTAGATTTTATACCTTCAATAGCTTTGTCTTTTTCTTTCTGAAACTCTTCTTCAGTAAATAAAGGGTTTATTGCGGCATCGGCCATTAATTCTAATATTCTATTTGAATATTTTGTTAGTGAATTTGCTGAAGCACTACTAGATCCAAAATTAATTGAAGCACCTAAAAAATCTACTTCTTCATTAAATTCATCTTTTGAAATAGTTGTTGTTCCGTTTCCTAGCATTGCGCTTAGAATTTGAGAAACACCTGCTTTTTCACCTTGTAGAACAGGCATATTGTCTATTCTTAAAGAATAATTTACTCTTGGTAATTTATGATTTTCTACAACTAAAACTTTAAGTCCATTTTTAAGCTCGAATTCATAAGGCTTCTCTAGGCTAATTGTTGGAGCTGGACCTGCTTTAGGTTGCTGAGTTCTATCTATTTGTGCTGAGGCTGATAGTGTTAATAAAAACACACTAGCTATTGCTATAAATTTTAATTTCATCTTTTTATGTTTTTATTTTTTGTCTTCTGGTTGAGCTAAATACTCTAAAACAAGACGTTGATTAGGGTTTAAATACTTATTAGCAACATTTTTAATATCCTCACGAGTAATAGATCTAATAATGTCTATTTGTGTGTTAATTAAATTGGTGTTGTCATATAACATATAATTTCTAGCTAAAGAATTTGCAATTCCAGCAATGCTAGAGTTTGAATTTACAAATCTATTTTCAGCTTTATTTTGAAGTTTTTGATAGTCTCTTTCTGAGATTAATTCAGTTTGAACTTTTGCAATTTCTTCATCTATCTCCACTAATAGGCTCTCTAAAGTGTTTTCTCCTTGAGGTAAACCGTATAGTATGTAAGTTCCGTAATCTTCTTGACTTTGATTAAAAGCACCAACTTGTAATGCCATTTTTTTCTCGTCAACTATTTTTTTGTATAATTTAGATGTTTTTCCTCCACTTAAATACGTAGATAGCATATCTAGAACATAAGCATCTCTTTCTGTCATTGCAGCAGTTCTATATGCGGCAACTATAGCAGGTATTTGAATGTTTGAATCAAAAGCTTGTGCTTTTATAGGTGTAGTTATTGGGTCTTCTTTTGGGAAGTCTCTTACTATAGCTTCTCCTTTAGGGATAGGTCCAAAATAATCTTGAATCATTTTTTTTGTAGTAGGAACATCAATGTCACCTGCAACAACTAAAACTGCATTATTTGGAACGTAAAACTTTTTGTTAAAAGCTTGAAATTCTTCTAAAGTTGCAGCATCTAAATGAGTCATTTTTCCAATCGTAGTTCCTTTATATGGATGTTTTTTGAAAATATTTAATTTAACATTCTCTATAAATTTTCCATAAGGCTGGTTGTCTACTCTTAACCTTTTTTCTTCCTTAACAACTTCATTTTGTGTATCTACACCAATTTGGTTAATAACAGGATGTAATAAACGTTCAGATTCCATCCAAAGCCCTAGCTCAAGATTGTTAGATGGAAAAGTTTCATAATAATAGGTTCTGTCATCTGTAGTGTTGGCATTTACCTGTCCACCATTTGCAGCAACAATTTTCATCCATTCTCCTCTGCCAATATTTTCAGTTCCTTCAAATAAAAGATGCTCAAAAAAATGTGCAAAACCTGTTCTTTCAGGATTTTCATCTTTTGCGCCTACGTGGTACATAATAGATGTTGTTACTACCGGGGCAGAATTATCTTTGTGTAAAATAACGTGCAAGCCGTTATTTAACTTGTACTCTTCAAATTTCACTTCCTGCGCATTGGTTACAGTAAGACCAAAAGCAAAAACTGATAAAGCAATTAATTGTTTTCTCATTATTTAGACTGGTTTATTTAATTAAACTTATTTGTCTAACAAAGATAAGATTTGTTACAAATATTTAGTTTTAAATTTTAGTTAATATATCTGATTATTTATGGTTTCATATATTTTATGTTAAAAATAGTTTCGTTACAAGTATAAATCACTTGAATGATTTAACAAGAAAATGTATAAAAACATAAACAGAACTAGAGTTTTTTATAGTTGTTTTGTGTGTTTAATATAATTACATGTATATTTGCAAACATTTTTTAATCAAAATTAATAAAAACGTAACGCTATGTACGCAATTGTAGAAATAGCAGGGCATCAATTTAAAGTTGAAAAAGACCAAAAAGTTTTTGTTAATCGTTTAGCAACAGAAGAAGGTAAATCAGTGTCTTTTGACAATGTACTTTTAGTTGCAGATGGTGACAAAATCACAGTAGGCGCCCCAGCTATAGACGGAGCACAAGTAAGTGCTAAAGTCTCAAAACACCTTAAAGGTGACAAAGTTATTGTTTTCAAAAAGAAAAGACGTAAAGGTTACCGTGTAAAAAACGGACATAGACAAGCCTTAACTGAGATTGTTATTGAAAACATTCTAACTTCTGGAGCAAAGCCAGCAAAAAAAGCTGTAAAAGCAACTCCAAAAAAAGAAACTAAAGCTGCCGCTCCAAAAGCGAAGCCAGCTACTAAAAAAACATCTACGAAAGCAGATGATTTAAAAAAAGTAGAAGGTATTGGACCAAAAATTGCATCAACTTTAGTTGAAGCAGGAATCTCAACTTTTGCTGAATTAGCAAAAACAGATGCTGCTAAAATTTCTGAAATCATTGCAGGAGTTCGTGGAAACCACGTAACTGACACATGGCCAGCACAAGCTAAATTAGCTGCTGATGGAAAGTGGGATGAATTAAAGAAATGGCAAGACGAATTAGATGGTGGTAAAGCTTAATTGCGATATTACTTAAGTATAACAAAATAAAACCTTTAAGACAATGGCTCACAAAAAAGGAGTTGGTAGTTCGAAGAATGGTAGAGAATCAGAATCAAAACGTTTAGGTGTTAAGATTTTTGGTGGTCAAGCTGCTATTGCTGGAAACATTATCATAAGACAAAGAGGTAATACACATCATCCAGGTGAGAATGTATACCAAGGAAAAGATCATACTTTACATGCTAGAGTAGATGGTCTTGTTAAATTTACTAAGAAAAGAGATAATAGATCTTATGTATCTATTGAACCTTTCGAAGCATAATTAATATGTTCCTTTAAAACAAAAAAGCCCTTTCATTTACTTGAAAGGGCTTTTTTGTTTTAAAATATTACTTTTAACTCATATAACGATTTAAGTTAAATATTTAGGGAATTGTAACCTAAATATGGCACTTTTTTTTCTTTAAAATTAACACCATAATCTTCTAGTTCTTTTAAAATTGGTGTGTACACTTCTTTTGTTATTGGAATTTGAACCCCTGGCGTAGTGATTTTTTTATTTAAAATAGCCATTGCTGCTATAGCCACAGGTAGCCCTACAGTTTTTGCCATAGCTGTATAGGTTTGGTCTTCTCCAAGTGTAACCATAGTTGAATCAATCTGGTGTTTTTTCCCATCTAATTCATAACCAAATTTATGATACATTACTAACATATCTTTATCATCTTCTTCAAGTGTCCAGCTATCTAAAAGTATTTTTTGCAACATTTGTGCTGGTGTGGCTTTTTCTAAGTTTATACGTTTTGTTGCACTAAATATATCTAACTCTAAAAGTTTATTCCAAACAATATCATCTTGATCAATTTTTAATTGATATCTAAATTTAAGCTCTACAGAGTCTGTAGGACTGTATGGTAAAAAAGTATTTACAAAATCTCTATAAGACATATTTTCACTATCATCAATAGTATAGCTATCATCAGTCATTCCTAATTGAACAAACATATTCCAAGCTTTGCTAAACCCAACACGACGCATTGTTCCTCTATATAGTGTGTCTACATCGTCTAAATTATAAATACTTTGATATTTTAAAGAATCTCTGTTTGCATAGGCTTCAAAACGACCAAATCCATCAACATCTAAAAACTCTGTACGTCTGAACAAACGGTTATAAGGAATGTATTTATATTTTCCTTCTTGTAAAAATTTAGCAGCACTGCCCTGACCAGCAACAACTACATTTCTTGGGTTCCATGTGAATTTGTAATTCCATAGATTATTATCGCTTTCCGGAGCTACTAATCCTCCAGTAAAAGATTCGAATAGTAATATGTTACCTCCTTTTTCTCTTATTTCATCAAGTACCTTCATTGCGCTCATATGATCTATTCCTGGATCTACACCAATTTCGTTCATAAAAACCAAATTGTTGGCTTTTGCATCATCATCTAATGCTTCCATTTCTGGACTTATATAAGATGCAGTTACCATGTGCTTTTTGTAAGTAATACAATCTTTTGCAACCTCTACATGGAAACGTGCAGGCAACATAGAAATAACAATGTCTGCCTTTTTAATTGCTGAAACCCTAGAAGTTTCATCAAACACATCTAAAGAAATAGCTGTGGCATTTTTATGATTATCAATCATTTTTTTTGCTGAATTGATATCTAAGTCACCAATAGTAATATGAAGGTTCTCTGATTCCGATTTGTCTAAAAGATATTTTATTAAATAAGAGGTCGATTTTCCAGAACCAATAATTAATATATTTCGCATAATGGTATAAGTTGTGTAAATTTGGTTACGAATGTAATAATTTTACATTGGTATTTGTAACAGTTTTTATGAATTTATGAACAAACGTATTCTAGTAACAGCAGTAATTTTTGGTTTGGTAAGTATTGTCCTAGGTGCTTTTGCAGCACATGGTTTAAAAAAGGAATTATCACCAGAATCATTAGAAAGTTTTAATACAGGTGTAAGATATCAAATGTATCATGCATTTCTCCTTTTATTCTTAGGGGCTTTTAAAACTGTTTCAAGTAGATTTAAAAAAATAATTTTTCACCTCACAGTTTTAGGTGTCATTTGTTTTTCTTTTTCAATTTATTTGCTTTCAACATCAGTTATAACTGGAATTAACTTTAAATCTATTGGTTTTATAACACCAATAGGTGGTTTGTTATTAATATTAGCATGGAGTATGTTATTACTAGGCTTTATAAAAAATAAAAAGATTAAGTAGCTAATAATTAAATAGTCTTTTATTTAATTATTAGATTTGTAACTTATAAACAACATAACTAAATTATGGTAAACCATACACCAAACACTAAGACGATTGCTTTAGAGCAATATGGAATTAAAAATGCAAAAGTACATTATCAGTTATCTTCGGATAATTTACATGATATTGTTCTTGATAAAAATCAAGGAAAAGAATCAAGTACTGGCGCAATTGCAATTAATACAGGCGAATTTACTGGTCGTTCTCCAATGGATCGTTTTATCGTAAAAGATAGCATTACCGAAGATAAAGTTTGGTGGGGAAATATTAATATTCCTTTCGATTCTGATAAATTTGAAGCACTTTACAAAAAAGTTACAGCTTATTTATCTGAAAAAGAAGTATTTGTTAGAGATGCTTATGCTTGTGCAGACGAAGACTACAAATTAAATATTCGTGTTATAAACGAATTTGCTTGGAGTAATATGTTTGCTCATAATATGTTTTTACGTCCAACAACTTCAGAATTAGAAAACTTTTCTCCAGAATGGACAGTAGTAAATGCTCCAGGATTTATGGCAGATCCAGAAATAGATGGAACTCGTCAGCACAATTTTGCAATATTAGATTTTACAAGAAAAATTGCTTTAATTGGAGGAACTGGTTATACTGGTGAAATTAAAAAAGGAATTTTTTCTGCATTAAATTTTATATTACCGGTATTTAAAAATACATTACCAATGCATTGTAGTGCAAATGTTGGTAAAGATGGAGATACATCTATCTTTTTTGGATTATCAGGAACAGGAAAAACAACATTATCTGCAGATCCTAACCGTAAACTTATTGGAGACGATGAGCATGGTTGGACAAAAGAAAATACTGTTTTTAATTTTGAAGGCGGTTGTTATGCTAAAGTTATTGATTTAACAGCAGAAAAAGAGCCAGATATTTTTAAAGCAATCAAAAGAGGAGCAATTCTTGAAAATGTAAAAATGAATGCTACTGGAGAAGTAGACTTCGAAGACACATCAATAACTCAAAACACGAGAGTTAGTTATCCAATTTATCATATAGATAATATACAGGAGTCATCTATAGGAAAGAATCCTAAAAACATTTTCTTTTTAACTGCTGATGCATTTGGTGTATTACCTCCAATTTCTAAATTAACTCCAGGTCAAGCTGCTTATCATTTTATTTCTGGATACACAGCTAAAGTTGCCGGAACAGAAGCAGGAATTACAGAGCCAGTAACTAGTTTTTCTGCCTGTTATGGTGCGCCATTTATGCCATTACATCCAACAAAATACGCTGAGATGTTAAGTGCTAAAATGAAAGAAGCAGGTGTAACAGTTTGGTTAGTAAACACAGGATGGACTGGTGGACCTTATGGTATTGGTACCCGTATGAAATTAAAGTACACAAGGGCTATGATAACTGCAGCTATGGATGGTTCTCTAGAGGAAGCTAATAAAGATAATTACGATACACATTCTGTTTTTAAAGTACAGCAGCCACGTACGTGTCCAAATGTGCCTTCAGAAGTATTAAGTCCAAGAGCAACTTGGAATAACGACGAAGGTTACTATAAAACAGCTTATAAATTAGCTCAATCTTTTAAAGATAACTTTAAGCAATTTGAAGATAATGCTAATCCTGAAATATTAGCAGGATCACCAGTAACAAAATAATTTACTTAATATAAAATTAAAAGCTGCTTTATAAAAATAGAGCAGCTTTTTTTGTTTTATAAATTGAATAGACTTTAGTAAAATAACTACTTTAGTTTCTATATTTTTGTACTTAATGATTTCTACTAATAATATATTTAACATTAAAAGTGAAGCTGATTTTTTAGCAGAAGCACTAAAAGTATTTAAATTTCAATTTGAGAATAATAAAATTTATAGATCGTTTTGTGATTTGCTTTATGTTAATCCCACAGTTGTTTCTAGGTTAGAAGAAATTCCTTTTTTACCTATTCAGTTTTTTAAATCTCATAAAGTTTTGTCTTCGCAGAATGCTATTGAGGAAACTTTTACCAGTAGTGGAACTACTGGTAGTATTACTAGTAAACATTTAGTTACAGACTTAAAAGTATACGAACAAAGCTATTTAGACGCTTTTAAACAGTTTTATGGAAATATTGATGATTATGTTGTGTTAGCTTTATTACCTAATTACTTAGAACGAAAAGGCTCTTCTTTAATCTATATGGTAGACGATTTAATTAAACATTCTAAGAATAAAGATTCTGGATTTTATTTGAATCAATACGAAGACTTGAAAATTAAAATCGAAGCTTTAGAGGCTAAGGGGCAAAAAACATTATTAATTGGTGTTACATTTGCACTCTTAAATCTAATAGAACGTTTTCCTTTTAAATTGAGGCATACCATAATTATGGAAACTGGTGGAATGAAAGGTATGCGAAAAGAATTGGTAAGAGAAGAATTACATCAAATTCTAACCAAAGGTTTTGAAGTAAAAACTATTCATAGTGAATATGGAATGACGGAATTACTAAGTCAAGCTTATTCTAAAGGAAATGGTGTTTTTGAATGCCCAAAATGGATGAAAGTTTTAACAAGAGATCCAGAAGATGCATTAACTATTCATAACACAAACAAAACAGGCGGATTAAATATTATTGATTTGGCGAACGTTAATTCCTGTAGTTTTATAGCCACACAAGATTTAGGGAAATTAAATGTTAATGGTACATTTGAAGTTGTAGGACGATTTGATTCTAGTGATATAAGAGGCTGTAATTTAATGGCACTATAAAAAAAATAGAATATTTGTAAGTATTTAATTTTGCATCCGACCAAATATATATGAAAAAGAAAAGTTAGTATTGGTTGGTTTACTAACTTTATTAAGAGCAGAACTTATTTTTTTAAGTTCTGCTCTTTTTGCTTAAACCACTTTAATAATAAAGGATTTTTTCTTTCCTCTATTTATTAAAATATACGTATTGTGTATTAAGTCATCTTTAGATATCGTATAATCTTCTTTAACTTTCTCTTTGTTTATAGCAACCGAGTTTTCCTTAAGCGCACGCCTTGCTTCTCCATTGCTAGCTAAGAAATTAGTTTCGGCAGAAAGTGCAGCAATCATATCTAAACCAGTTTCAATCTTATCTCTTGAGACTTCGGTAGTTTGCACACCTTCAAAAACATCTAAAAATAAAGATTCATTTAAAGCGTTTATTTCATTTTTAAAATCTTTACTAAATAAGATCCCTGAAGCTTTAATTGCATTTTCTAAATCTTCTTTGCTATGAACAAAAGTAGTAACTTCTTTAGCTAACCTCTTTTGTAGTTGTCTTAAATGTGGTTCTGCTTTATGTACTTCAATTAAATTATCAATAGTAGATTTGTCTAAAAAAGTAAATATTTTAATATATTTTTCAGCATCTTCATCGCTTGTATTCAACCAAAATTGGTAAAACTTATAAACCGATGTTTTATCTGCATCTAACCAAATGTTTCCTCCTTCACTTTTACCAAATTTAGAACCATCAGCTTTTGTAATTAGCGGACAAGTCATAGCATAAGCTTTCGCTTTTTCTTCGCCAGGATTCATTCTTCTTACTAATTCTGTACCTGTAGTAATATTTCCCCATTGATCGCTTCCGCCCATTTGCAATTTACAATTTAGATGTTTGTGCAAATGATAAAAATCGTAACCTTGAATTAATTGATAGGTGAATTCTGTAAAAGACATTCCAACACTACCTTCATCTCCAGACAAACGCTTTTTTACAGAATCTTTAGACATCATATAGTTAACCGTGATTCGTTTACCAACATCTCTAGCAAAATCTATAAAACTGAAGTTTTTCATCCAATCATAATTGTTTACTAAAACTGGTGCATTTTCCTTAGTAGAATTAAAATCTAAAAAACGAGATAATACATTTTTTATACCAGACACATTATGATTAAGTGTTTTTTCATCTAATAAATTACGCTCGTCACTTTTTCCAGATGGATCACCAATCATACCGGTTGCTCCACCAATTAAAGCCACGGGTTTATGTCCAGATTTCTCTAAATGAACCAGTAAAATAATAGGAACTAAACTACCAATATGCAACGAATCTGAAGTAGGATCAAAACCTATATATGCAGTTGTCATTTCTTTATTTAATTGCACATCGGTTTCTGGCATCATATCATGAACCATACCACGCCATTTTAATTCTTCTACCAAAGGATTTGTTGTCATAATAGCTTATTTTTATGCCAACAAATATAAAAACTATAGGCTATTTTGAGCCATAATTATCTAATTTAGTTTTATGATTTTAGTTACAGGAGGAACAGGTTTAGTTGGTTCGCACTTATTATTCAAATTAACGGAAGGAAATACTATTATTCGCGCTATTTACAGAGATGAAACTAAATTAGACAATGTTAAAATGGTTTTTTCTTATTATACCGATAATTATGAAGAGCGTTTTAGAAATATTGAATGGTTTAAAGCTGATTTAAATAATATTCCAGATTTAATAGATGCATTTTCTAGCGTAAATTACGTTTATCATTGTGCTGCTTTAGTTTCTTTTAACACGTCTGATTTTGAATTGTTAAAGAAAATTAATATTGAAGGCACAGCAAATATTGTAAACTTATGTGTTTCCGAAAAAATTAAGAAACTCTGCTATGTAAGTTCTATAGCTGCAATAGGATCTTCTACTAAAAGTGATTTAACAGAAGAAACCGATTGGAATCCAGAAGATAATCATTCTGTTTATGCTTTAACTAAGTATGGTGCAGAATTAGAAGTTTGGCGTGGTACTCAAGAAGGACTTGATGCTGTAATTGTTAATCCTGGAGTAATTATAGGTCCTGGATTTTGGAATAGTGGTAGTGGTTTATTTTTTAATAAAATAAAAAGAGGAATGTGGTTTTATACTACAGGAATTACAGGCTATATTGGTGTAGAAGATGTTGTTAGAATTATGCAGAAATTAATGATAAGCCCTATAAATAATGAGCGTTTTATCTTAATTACTGAGCATCTAAGTTTTAAAGACTTTTTAAATAAAATAGCAGATGCTTTAGACGCAAATCAGCCAAAGTTTGAAGCAAAAAAAGGAATTTTAACTATTGCGAGCTGGTTAGATGGGATGAAGATGTTTATTACAAAAAAGCCAAGAACATTAAATAGTTCTATAATTAAAACCTCTCAAAATAAAACATTATATAATACTAATAAATTTAAAAAAGAGTTTCAAATAGATTTACAAGATATATCTACTGTAATTTCTAAAACGGGGAAATTATTTACTCTTTTTGTTTTTTTCTAGTTCGGCACGTTTTAATAACCCTTGTCTTATTATTGAATCTCTTTTAGATATATATTTAGGGTCTAATTTTAATTCATCTTCTTTAAGTTTCCCTTTATTAATATTTGTGCTTTTTATTTTCTTTTCTTTGTTTTTTTCAGCTTTCTTTTTTAATAGGGTTAAGCTATCTTTTACTTTATTATAAATACGATTATAAGCATCTAAATCATGAGAATAATATATATTGTTTTCTGCAAAAATCACAGAATCTATTTTGTGTTTTGTGTAAATATAATTTTTAGGTAAAATGCCATTTTCTCCAAGTTTCTTTTTGTTAATACCTTTTGCTGCAGAGAGAATAGATATTTCGGTTAAAACATTAACCATTTCTTGTTCAGATAAAAACGTATTAGGTTTTTCAGGTTTTTCTAACTGATAACAACTATTTAAAATTAAAGTTACAAGTAAGTATGTGTAAATGGAATTCTTCAAAATTATCTATTAAAGGTTAATTGTTTAGCCTTGCTAACTTCGTTTATGTTGAAATTATTATATGCTAAGTGACCATTTACAAAAGTATGCGAAATTCTAGACTTAAATGTAGTTCCTTCAAAAGGAGACCAACCACATTGATATAAAATATTCTCTTTTGTTACAGTCCAAGGATGATTTAAATCTACTAAAACTAAATCTGCAAAATAGCCTTCTTTTATATAGCCTCTTTTTTCAACATCAAAAAGAATAGCAGGATTATGGCACATTTTTTCTACTATTTTTTCAATAGAGATTAAGCCTTTATGATGCATTTCTAATAAAGCAGGTAAAGCATGCTGGACTAAAGGTCCGCCAGAAGGCGCTTTAGTGTAAACATTATTTTTTTCATCTAATGTATGTGGTGCATGATCTGTTGCAATTACGTCAATCCTATCATCTAATAACGCTTTTAATAATTGTTCTTGGTCTTTTTGTGTTTTTACAGCAGGATTCCATTTAATTAAAGAGCCTTTTTCATCATAATCTTTATCGTTAAACCATAAATGATGTATACAAACTTCCGATGTTATTTTTTTGTCTTTTAGCGGAATTTTATTAGTGAATAACTCAGTTTCTTTTCCGGTAGATAAATGAAAAACATGTAGTCTTGCTCCCGTTTTTTTTGCTAATTCTATAGCTTTAGAAGATGAAATATAACACGCTTTTTCGCTTCTGATTAAATGATGATATTTCATAGGAATATCATCACCATATTCTTTAATATATTTTTCTGTATTTGCTTTAATAGTTGCTTCATCTTCACAATGTACAGAAATAACCAAATCAGTACTTGAAAATATTTTTTCTAATACTTCTGGATCATCCACTAACATATTTCCTGTAGAAGAACCTAAAAATAATTTTAACCCAGCAACTTGTTTTGGGTCTACTTTTAAGATTTCGTCTAAATTATCGTTTGTTCCGCCAAACATAAAAGAGTAATTTGCATAAGATGTTTTTTTAGCAATATTAAACTTATCATTTAATTTTTCAATTGTTGTTGTTTGTGGATTTGTGTTTGGCATCTCTATAAAAGACGTAATTCCACCAGAAATAGCAGCTTTAGATTCACTTTTAATATGTGCCTTATGTGTTAAACCTGGCTCTCTAAAATGAACTTGATCGTCTATTGCTCCAGGAATTAAATATTTACCTTCTGCATCTACAACAAAAACATCTCCCGATTTTGCGCTTATAGAAGCATCTATTTTTGTTATAATTTCTCCTTCAATTAAGACATCCCCTTCAAAAATAATTCCTTCGTTTACAATTTTTGCATTCTTAATTAAAGTTGTTTTATCAATCATATAATGGTAGGGTTATTATTTAAAAATACTGAATAATTTCATTTTTACAACACCAAAAATTGCTTCAGATATAATACTTGAACTTAATTTAGATTCTCCTTTTGTTCGGTCTGTAAATATTACAGGAACTTCTTTTATTTTAAAGTTTTTAAGATATGCTTTAAATTTCATTTCAATTTGAAAAGCATATCCAATAAATTTAACATGGTTGAAGTCTATAGCTTCTAATACTTCTTTTTTGTAGCAAATAAAGCCAGCTGTAGTGTCTTTAATTTTCATACCTGTTATTAAACGTACATACATTGATGCGCCATAAGATAAAATAACTCTACTTAAAGGCCAGTTTACTACATTTACACCTTTTACATACCTAGATCCAATAGCTAAATCGACCTGATCTTTAGCACAAGCATTATATAGTTTTATTAAATCTTTTGGATTGTGAGAAAAATCTGCATCCATTTCAAATATATAACTATAATTACGCTCTAAACTCCATTTAAAGCCATGTATATAAGCTGTTCCAATTCCTGCTTTTTTTTTCCTAACCTCTAAATGTAACTCTTTAGGGTATTTGCTCTGTAATTCTTTAACTTTATTAGCTGTTAAATCTGGAGAATTATCGTCAACTATAAGAATATCAAACTTTTTCGGTAAATTAAAAACAGCTTCAATTATGGCTTCAATGTTTTCAATTTCGTTGTAAGTTGGTATTATGACAATAGCGTCTTTCATTTAACTAATAAAAATGTGTTTGTGCAAATGTACATTTTTTAAAACCATTTTTTTTTGAAATAATCCTTAAAATATAGCTAAATTAATACGATTAATACTAATTTTATGCTGTGCTTAGAACTATTTTAAATAACGACTCATTAACACTTTTGTTGCTTTTGGTAATTATATTAATTACCGTAGCAAAATTGATAAATAGAAAACGTTTTTTTAGTTATTTTAAAGTGTTGATAAATTCTTCTTACATAAACACATATGGAAAAGATAAAAAGTGGTTTGATTTTTTTAATATATTGCTTTTTTTAGCTTTTTGTTTAGTTTTAAGTATTTTTATTGTTGTATTAAATTCGCATTTAAATTTCACTTCTTTTCTTAGTGTTTATGAGGTTTTAATTAGTGTTGGATTGTTTTTTGGAATTAAAATTATACTTGAGTTAAGTATTGGTAAATTACTTGAATCTTATCAGTTTTTCCGATATTTTTTATTTAGAAAAATAAGTTACAGATTCTTTTTAGTCTTTTTTTTAATTCCAATATCTGCTTTATTACTTTACCATTCTTCGCTAAACATAAATATTATTAACGCTTTTTTCTTTGTTGTAGTTTTAATTCAGTTTTTAACCTATTTTATCGTTATAAAGACCTATTTTGACGCTATAAAACATAATTTGCTTTATTTTATTTTGTACCTTTGCGCACTTGAAATTGCACCGTATTTTATTTTATATAAGCATATTATGTAATTATAAACTGCCGTGTTACAAAAGTGAATGACTATGAAAGTTAAAACAATACTTGTTTCACAACCAGAACCTAAAATAGAGAATTCTCCTTATTTTGATCTTACGGAGAAACATAAAGTTAAAATAGATTTTAGACCTTTTATTCATGTTGAAGGTGTCACTTCTAAAGAAATTAGACAGGAAAAAATTGATTTAAATAATTTTACTGCTATAATTTTAACAAGTAGAAATGCTGTAGATCACTTTTTTAGAGTTGCAGAAGAAATGCGATTTAAAGTTCCAGATACTATGCGTTATTTTTGTCAGTCTGAAGCTGTCGCTTATTACTTACAGAAATACGTTGTATATAGAAAGCGTAAAATATATGTAGGTAAAAGAACATTTTCTGAATTAATACCATTAATTAAAAAATATAAAGACGAAACATTTCTGTTGCCAGCAACAGATAAATTAAAGCCTTTAATTCCTGAACTATTAGATGGTTTAAAAATTAATTGGACTCAAGGTACTTTTTATAGAACTGTAATAAGTGACTTGTCTGATCTAGAGAAAGTAACGTATGATATTTTAGTGTTTTTTAGCCCTAGTGGAATAGAATCTTTATTCCATAACTATCCAAATTTCAAACAAAACGATACGCGTATTGCTGTATTTGGAAATACGACAATTAAAGCTGTAGAAGCTAAAGGGTTGCGTGTAGATATTGCTGCACCAACACCAGAAACTCCTAGTATGACAATGGCATTGGCTAAGTATATTAAAGACGCAAATAAAAAATAATTTGCAGATCTAACAATATAAAAAAATGCGAACCAACTGGTTCGCATTTTTTGTTTAATAAAAGTATGTAAAATACTTAGAAATTGAATGTTGCACCTAATAAAAAGTTAGGGCCAGCCTGTGGATAAAAGACATAAAAACCACCACCATAATCAAAACCATTACCATTATACTTTCTATCTAACAGGTTATTAAATACTCCGCTCAATAAAATAGATTTAAAAATAGATTTTGGTTTAATTTTATAAGCTATATTAAGGTCTACTGTATTATAACCGTCTAAAATGGAGTCTTGATCATCAATGTTATTCATTAATTGTTCATCTACATATTTGTTAATTACTGTAAATGTAAGCTCTTTAATTGGCTTAAATGATAAAGCGGTACTAGTAACAATTGAAGGAGAATATGCAATATCTGTTTCTCCAAGCTCTTCTCCGTTTAAAAACTGACCTTCATTTAAGTTTTTATTTTCACTTAAAGTTAGATTAGATTGAAGTGTTATTTTTTTACTTAAAGCAATAGCGCCATCTAGTTCTAATCCTAGTCTATAACTTTTTCCTGCATTATCTCTAATTGGAGCTCCAACATTATCAAGAGCGCCAGTTAGTACTAGTTGCTCGTTATATGCCATATAATATATGTTAGCATTAAGCTTGTATTTTGAACTATTATATCTATACCCTAATTCAAAATCGTTTAACTCTTCGGCTTTTACATCTGGATTATTTTCAAAATCATTTCTACTAGGTTCTCTATTTGCTTTAGCAAAAGAGAAATAAAAATTATTTTTGTTGTTTAGGTTATAACTTATACCTGCTTTTGGGTTAAAAAAACCAAAAGATTTATCTAAATTAATAGCTGATCGGTCAGACAATGTTCCGTCTATAGTGTAATTTACAGTTCTATACTGTAAATCCCCAAACAAACTTAATTTTTCGTTAACCTTATAAGTGGCTTTACTAAAAACACTAAAGTCGTCTTTTTTACTTTCGCTAAAATAATATCTATAGCCTTTGTCTATATTTAAATCTTTAGCGTATTCCGACCAAATTACTTCTCCAAAACTTTCGCCTCTATATTGACTATATGATATACCTGAAACTAAATCAAGCCTTTCATTCTTGTAATTTAAACTTGTATTTGCAACATAAAAATCGTTATCTAACCATTTTTGACGAATGTAATCCATACTTTCAATTGTAGTTCCATTACTTGTAAACGAACTTAATCCTAAATGTGAAAATTGAGAATCATCTGAGAAAAAAATGTTTGTATAAAAATAATTATCTATGTATTCTTCATAAAAACCACGTCCATAAGTGTAATTTAAACCTACATTTAAAGATAATTGGTTATTAAACTTCTCATTCCAATGTAATTGATAATGATCTTGCTTATAGTCATCTACTTGATTGTCATAATAACCTTCAAGGTTTCCAGCATCATCCATAATTGTTCCGGCAATATTATCAGTTCTATCATCATCAATAGTAAAAACATCTACACCATACCAAGCTTGATACGTTTTTTCATTACCACCAAAAACAACAGCTTTAATAATTCTGTTATCATCTTTATATGCACCTTGTAAGAAGTATGATTTTAAATCTGACGATGCTCTATCTATAAATCCATCTGATTTTATTTTTGATAAGCGACCAGAAACTTCAAATCTATTATTTAATAAGCCAGTTCCAAATTGAACATTGTTTTTTACAGTCCCAAAACTTCCAACAGAATGAGATGTACTTGCCGAAGCTTCTTTATTTAAAGAACTTGTTAAAATGTTAATACTCGCACCAAAAGCTCCAGAACCATTTGTTGAGGTTCCAACGCCTCGTTGTACTTGAAGATTTTCTACAGAAGAAGAAAAATCTGGTAAATTCACCCAAAATGTCCCTAAACTTTCAGCATCATTATAAGGAATTCCATTAATAGTAATGTTTGTAGATTCTCCACTAACACCACGAATTCTTATTCCTGTATAACCAATTCCTGCTCCAGCATCACTAGTTGTTACTACAGAAGGTAAGTAATTTAATAAAATAGGAATGTCTTGACCTAAATTACGTGTTTCTAAATCTTTTTTAGAAACATTGGTGTGCGTAATAGGAGAATCTGCATCTACTCTTACGGATTTTACTAAAACTTCATCTAAGATTTCAATTTTAGTAGAATCTTGAATGGTTTCTTGGTTTTGCTCTGTGTTTTGAGCTTGAATTGTGACACTTAGCACGAGAAGTGCTAAAAAAAGAAAAGTGTTTTTCATATCGATTACATAGTAATGTTAATCGAATAAAAAGAGGTCATTATTCTTTAATAGTTAATAAATACAATGAAAACAAAGCGCTCTACTTTGTTTCTTTTTCCCTAAACAGCATTATCTGTTCTAGGTTCATTGGGTATAATCTCAGCCTTTTTTATAAAAAATAGTGATATAAAAAAAGCACCCCTTTTTTGAGACACTGCAAATGTAGTTACGAATTTTGAATTATAAATAAAGTTTTTTGTTTTTTTAATCCAAGCTAGGCTTTTTTCTATTAGACTTACGCTCAGAATTAATTTTCTTGTTTTTTAAGCGTTTAACTTTAACAGATCTAGGTGTTTTTGTAGGTATTCTATATTTATTGACTTTTAGTGCGCTGTCAAGAATAAAAAACAACTTTTTAATAGTTAAATTTTTGTTTTTATATTGACTTCTTGTCTCTTGAGAAGATAAAATCAACACGTTTTCTGTGGTGAGTTTCAACTTAGATTTTAGTCTTTCTTTTTGTCTTAAAGATAAATTAATAGATTCTTCAATATTAAAATAAAGCTCAATACGAGTTGCAACTTTATTTACATGTTGTCCACCAGAACCGGAACTTGTTGTTGCTTTAAAAACACACTCTTTTAATATAGCTTCGTGATTTAGCATTATAGTTGGTGTGCAGGTTTAAGTAAGTCGTTAACCGTTTTTACTGGATTAAAAGTACGAATTGGCACTTCAACAAAAACACTATTCCAATTAGCCATACTTCCATTCCATAACCCAGGTAATTCTAAAGCTTTTATGGTTTTTCCTAAATGTGTTTTATTTGTAATAAAACCAGTGTTTTTATCAATAAATTCATCAAGGTTAAAAACATTTCCTTTGTAGTCTTTTATGCCACAAACAATATCTACTGGATTAAAATGGGTTGCATTTTCAATTATTTGTTTTTGAGATAAATTATTTAAGTCTATTTGTGCAGACTCTACAATTTGTAGACTAATTGTTCCAGTATTATTCCATACCCAAAAAGGCCCACCGCCAGGTTCGCCTTCATTTTTAACCATACCGCAAATTCTAATGGGTTTGTTCAGTTTTTCTTTTAGATATTCTATTTGATATTTAATTGAATACTTCTCAAATTCAGAAGAAATAATAACGTTTAATTGTCGTCTTAAAAACTCTGCAATTTCAATTATTTCAGGTTCAGTCAGTTCTTTAGTTTCAATTTTTCGCATAAAATCAAAACTTTTATTTTGTAAATCTAACAGTAACCCTGCTAATATTTTTTTATAACTAGCAATTTCGTTTTTGTATTTAGAAACTACAATATTATCTATATTTTTTATAAAGATAATATCAGCATTAAGATTGTTTAGATTTTGTAGTAACGCGCCATGACCAGAAGGTCTAAAATGAAGTTTATTTTTTTCGTCTCTAAAAGGTTTTAACTTTGAAGTAACAGCAATTGTGTCTGTTTGTTCAGACTGAAAAGAATATGAAATATCGAAAATAACATTTGTTTTAGTTTCAATAGTTTCTTGCTTCTCTTTACAGGCTGCCTTAAATTGTTCTAAATGTTTTTCAGAAATGGTAAAATGAAGCTTAGCTTTTTTGTTAGATACTGCATAAAGTGCAGCTTCGTATAAATGTTCCTCAAAAGCATTTGCTACATAATTTTGGTAATTATGAAAAGGTAATAAGCCTTTTGGAAATTTACTGTAATTCAGTTTATCTTCATCTAGCATTGTTTTTATAAACGCAACCAATTTATCGTTTCCAGAAAGCGAATCGTAATTTTTGAAATATGTTTTAGTAGAATTAATTACCGACTTGTAAAATGGTAATTTTTCTAAACCGACCATAAATACCGCTAATTCTGTAGCGTTAAATTTATTTACATAAGCATTAATAGATGATTGTTTTGTATTGTATGTTTTTAAAAAATTAAATAAAAACTTAAACATTCTAGTTGCTGCACCAGAAGCTGGAACAAATTTCAAAATAGATTTGTCGTCTTTGTTAGCTTCAAAAAGTGTTATAAACTCTTGTTCTTGTTGCTTGTTTAATT
The DNA here is from genome assembly GCF_042094015.1 of Aurantibacter sp. Classification (NCBI taxonomy): domain Bacteria; kingdom Pseudomonadati; phylum Bacteroidota; class Flavobacteriia; order Flavobacteriales; family Flavobacteriaceae; genus Aurantibacter; species Aurantibacter sp. The sequence continues at coordinate 28,136 of NZ_JBELDZ010000030.1, forward strand.
TAATAATACCATCATTAAGTGTTGCTGCAGATTTTAAATTGATAAAAGACAATCCTTTTTGAAAGGTCTGTAATTGTAATTCAATTTTTTCTACTGTTAATCCTTTTGATATTATATAATCTATGTCTTCTTGACTAAATTTCACGTTGTTGTAATAATCTATTTATTTCATTTTTAGCAATTAAAAAACGATTTTCTAAATCTCCTTTTAACTCTATAAACGGTAATTCTCTATTTGTAAGCTCTTGTTTAAAACGGTTGTAGTGTTCTAGTCTATTCTTAGATAAATCTCTAATGTTATCATTTTCCCAAGAAACGTCAATATAAGGCAAAAAATACAAAGTATAGATTTGTGTTTTTACCATTTGTTCTAATTCTACCGGTGTTTTATTATAATAAATATCTGAATACACTAAAGTTTCCAATATGTTAGTATCAAAAAACAAAATAGATTTAGTTTTTTGTAAATACTTTTGTTCCAACTCTAATTGTCCGTTTGCAATAGGCAAAACAGTTTCAAAGGATAATTTCTTATGGTTTTCTGCATATAATCTTGCATATTCAGGTACAAAATCGCAATTAAAGGCTTTAGCTAATTTTTTGCACAATGTTGTTTTTCCGGTGTTTTGAGGTCCAAAAAATACAATTTTTAATATGTTAGAAGCTTGTGTCAATTAGAAATGTGGCTTATAGTCGTGTCTATCAGATTTTACAACCTTTATAAGAAGTAAACCTTTATCCATTAATTCAAACACTTCTTTAATTTCTGTTTTAAGAAGGTCCATCACAACATCATAATCTCCATAGATTTGTGTGCTTAATGGATTTTCTAAAATCTCTAAATTAGAAGCTCTTAGTTTTTTTATAAAATGAATTATGGCAGGCTCAAAATTATCTTGTAATGGTGTAAGAGTTAATTATACTGAAATTTCCATGTTTAATATATTTTAATAATTCTTTAAAATACTGTTTTTTTTC